>JAEDJH010000003.1 GCA_016296415.1 Clostridia bacterium
GATTAAAAGCTTATATAGATTACTCAAACATCTTTTCCCACTTGTCGGCAAAGGCCGCCAGGTCGTTTTCCATTATGTCGAGCTTCAGACTCACGTCCGGCGATTTTTTGAAGCTCATTTCTTCGGCAAGCTTGAGTATGCGCTCCATCTGTTCAACAAGCTTATACTCGTGGGTCAGTTCCTCAACGCTCTCAACGTCTGCGGCAGGCGCCTGAACGGAAGGTGCCTCCGGCTCACCGTCTTTCCTCCCATCGGTCAAAACGACTTCATCGAGCAGATTCGGAACGGTGACGTTATACCCGAGCGACCTTATCGCTTCGGCAAGCATGTCGAGAGCCTCCTCCTCTCCGTGAACGAGGAACACCCTGTCGGGCTTCGGTGTGATTGCGCTGACCCAATCGACAAGCTCGTTTCGTCCCGCATGTCCCGAAAATACGCTCAGATGTTCTATGACCGCATTGACACGTATTTCTTCACCGAACAGCTTCACCTTCTCCGCACCGTCAACGAGCAGCCTGCCAAGCGTTCCCACAGCCTGATAGCCCGCAAATATTACGGTTGCATTCTTTTGATACAGATTGTGCTTCAGATGGTGGCGGATTCGTCCCGCATCGCACATACCCGACGAAGCTATGATTATCTTCTGCCCGGGCGTTACGTTTATCAGCTTGCTCTCGTCTGCGGTTCTCGTGAAGTTTACGGTCTCAAAGTCAAACGGAGAGCCTTCCCTGCGAAGCTCCATTGCCTCCTCGTCATAATAACCGTCCGCACTGCGCTCGTACACCCTTGTTGCCTCTATGCCGAGCGGGCTGTCAACATAAACGGGGATCTTTTCAAGCCCTTTTACGGTATTGTTGGCGATGAAGCGCTTTATATAGTACAGCAATTCCTGCGTTCTGCCGATGGCAAAGCTCGGTATGACTATGTTTCCGCCCCTTGCAATCGCCGAACGCAGCACGCTTGCAAGCTGCGCCTCTTTCTCGTCGTTTGTTCCGGCCTCGTGGTTTCTGTCGCCGTAAGTGCTTTCCATGATGACGTAATCCGCTTGCTCGATGAATTTCGGGTCGCAGATTATCGGGCGTTCGGCCCTGCCTATATCGCCGGAGAATGCAAGGGTTTTGGTTACTCCTTCCTCCGTTATCCAAATTTCAACGCTTGCCGAGCCGAGCAGATGTCCCGCATCCTTAAACCTCACCGTCACTTCGTCCGAAAGCTTCACTGTCTCGTCGTATTTTACGCCCTTTATCAACTTGAGCGTGTTGTTTACGTCCTGCATGGTATAAAGCGGCTCGATAAGTTTTTTACCGGCACGCTGCCTTTTTTTGTTCTCAAGCTGTGCATCGTATTCCTGTATGTTTGCGCTGTCGGGCAGCATTATCGTACAAAGCTGCGACGTTGCCTCGGTGGTAATTATATCCCCCGAGAAGCCCTTTTTCACCAAAAGCGGCAAAAGCCCGCTGTGGTCTATATGTGCATGGGTAAGCAAAACGGCATCAACGGACGCCGCATCAAACGGGAACGAGTCCTCGCCAAGCTCCGTTTTCGTATCCTGCCCCTGCCTCATGCCGCAGTCAACGAGCAGTTTTTTGTTTGCGTATTCTATAAGATGGCACGAGCCGGTAACCATTTTGGCGGCGCCGCAGAATTTTATCTTCATTATATTACTGTACCTCCATAGCAACGACTTTTCTTTATTTTATATTACTTTTCCCTATTTGGCAATATTACACGCCCATTGCGGCTAAAAAATGCTATAATAAGGAATATAAACGGAAAGGAACAAGCGTCTGTGAAAAGGGCTTTTTTTGCTTTGATAATTCTTGCCTTTGTACTGTTTACGGGCTGTGGGGCTTTGTTCGGCACGTCCGACATTCCCTCTCAGGATGCGCCCGTCACGCTGTATTATCCGCAGGAAGGCTTCTCATCCGATCCCGGCGGATATTTCCCGAACGGTTTGCCCACGGACTCCTCCGCCATTTCGATATTTGAGCCGGCCGTCTGGCCCGCTCACGACGAGCTTGTTTCCGTGCTTCCAATACCCGACTTCGGGACGCTGATCGCCGCCGAAGCAAACGTTTCAAAAACCGTCCTGTGGCAAATTGTGATGGTGGATGCGTCTGTACCCGAGTTTTTGGATTACTGCGAAAGGTGTATGCAATGCGGAATATACGGAATGTTTGACGAGCTGACCGGAAGGTTTACCGCCGTGACCTCCGAATGTACCTATCATATAACTTTTGATGAAGCAAACGGTCAGATGAGCGTCATTATCTTGAAAAACGGCTGAGCCGCCCGTCATTCCTCCGGCTCGGGCGGCGAATACACGGCACGACCCTTGCCGGTCAGCGTCAGCGTACCGCCCGCTGCGCCCATCTCCCGAAGCCTCGGCATGACCTCCGTAAGCTGTGAAAACTTTTTATCGAGCATATCCGGCTGACCTATCTGCACTCTTATATCAGTATCCGTCACCATATACACGCTCAGCGGATTCGACACATCCAAAAGCACTATTTGCTCAAGCAGATCCTCCGTTTTCAGATGCTTCAGTATGTCAACGAGAGTAGCGGCATGAAAATCCGCATGGTCGCTCAAAAGCTGGTCGGTATGGAAGCCCGTCGAGCTTATGCCGAACACCCGAAGCAGCTCCACGCCCTCATTCGCGGCACAAATCTCAAGCACATAACCCTCGTCGTCGATAAGCACCGACTCCGAAGCGCAGGCGATCGAAGCCACCGCCACACGCTCCCGAATGTATATGTTTATGCTGTTCGGATAATCCTTCTCTATTCGCTCCACCACAAAATACGGGTTTTTCGATATATCGCTTTCCATCTTGTCCTTGCTGACAAGCAGCATATTGTCGCCAAGCGCAACGTCCGTCATGCCCAGCACCTCGGACGGCTCTTTGTTCTGCAGGCCGAACACGTTGATTTTTTCGACCTGAAGCACGAAATAAACGACGGTTATTATACCCAAAAGCGCAAGCACAACAACAGATACCGCAAAAAAGGTCTTTCCTCTTTTCTTTCGCAGCTTCTTCTTTTTTCTTTTTCTTCTCCGTGCCAGCTCGTCACCGCTTTCGGGCTTTCCTTTTCGCCTGTCGGTGGCTTTTGCAGTCGAAGCTTTGCGCTTTTCGGTTTGTTTTTTCGCCATCTTTTCCTTTATCCGTCGTCCCTCGCAACGTCTGCTCCAAGGGCATTCAAAGTATCCTCCAGCCGTTCATAGCCTCTGTCAATAAGCTCCACGCCATGCACACGGCTTTTTCCCTCCGCCTTCAATGCGGCCGCAACGAGTGCCGCACCGCCTCTCAAGTCCTTTGCATACAGCTCGGCAGGGCTGAGCTTCGGCACGCCCCGTATTATCGCCGTCCTGTCCCTTATGGTTATTTCCGCACCCATGCGCACCAGCTCGGGAATATGCTTATATCGGTTCTCAAACACGTTTTCGACAAGTATGCTCGTTCCGTCCGCCACACAGCACATTGCGCATACCTGCGCCTGCATATCGGTTGGAAAGCCCGGATACGGCATCGTTTCAAGAAGCCTTATCTCAGATATGCGCTCGGGAGCTTTGAGCCTTACGGTATCGTTTTGGGCTTCGACCGTGCATCCTATCTCCCTAAGCTTTGAGGTCAGTGACATTATATGCGGCATACACACGTTCTCTATCGTCATTGTGCCGCCCGTCATTGCTCCCATGCATAAAAGCGTACCGGCAACTATCCTGTCGGGTATCAGCCGATGCTCCACCGCTCCCGGTCTGCCGCCGCCCCGAATATAGATCGTGGTGGTGCCTGCGCCTCTGACGTCATATCCCATGGCGTTAAGAAAACACTGCAGATCCTCTATTTCCGGCTCCCTTGCGGCATTGTATATCACGCTGTCGCCCTTTGCGGTGACAGCCGCCATCATTATGTTCTCGGTCGCACCCACGCTCGGGTAGTCAAGATGTATATTTGCGCCCCTTATATCCTCACCCTCGCAGGATATAAGGCCGTACTCCTCGGTTACTTTCACGTTCAGCCTCGAAAGCCCCGACAGATGCAGGTCTATCGGTCTGTTGCCTATTTCGCAGCCGCCGGGATACGTAAAGCAAGCCTTTTTAAACCGCCCTACGACCGCACCGAGCATGAATATGGATGACCTGAGCTTTTTGGATATGCTCGGCGGCATAACGTAGCTGTCCGCACCCGAAGCATCAATTATAACGGTATCGCCCGACCTTTTGATCCTGCACCCGATGGCAAGCAGAATGTCGAGCATATTATCCACATCCGTAATGTGCGGGCAGTCGTGTATCACAACCTCGCCGTCGGTTAAAATGCTCGCCGCAAGTATCGGCAAAATAGCATTCTTTGCGCCCTTGATGCGCACCGAGCCGTTTAACCTTACACCGCCGTTGACAGTAAAGCTTCCCATTTGACACCCCCCTGCAATAACATTATATTCTATGCCGAAAGGGAGGATTTTGTTCAGCTTTATGTTTTTGCTTCCGCCCCGGCTTTCCCCTGCTTTTTGGAGAATGGAGTGTCAATATATCTCGAAATATTTAAAAGAATGCCCGACGCCGTCATAAATATAATCAGCGATGTGCCGCCCGAGCTGACAAACGGAAGCGTCTGCCCCGTGGTAGGTGCCAATCCTACGCAAACAGCCATGTGAATAAACGCCTGCAGAGCGATTATTATTGATATTCCGCTTGCAAGGAAACGCCCGAATCTGTCCTTGATCCGCATTGCGACCCATATACCCCTGTACAGCAGGAACAGATAGCCTGCAATCAGAAGCAGGCAGCCGAAAAAGCCAAGCTCCTCCGCAATTATTGCAAATATGAAGTCGCTTTCGCCGTACGTCAAAAACAGCAGCTTTTGCTTGCTGAGATTTAGTCCCTTTCCGAAAAGCCCGCCCGATGATATGGCATAAAACGACTGTATGAGCTGATAACCCGAGCCCGATGGGTCTTTGTACGGATCGAACCATGAGTCTGTTATTCGTGCGAGTCTGTAGGGCTGGAACACGGCGCAGCAGATAAGCGCAACGCCAAGCACCGAACCAAGTATGACGATATGTTTGGTCGGTATCTCGCCGATAAGCAGCATCGCAACGAAGGTCGCCGCAACGATTATCAGCGTTGAAAGGTTCTTTTGCAGCAATATTCCTATGGCAAACGGAACGAAGAACACCACCGTCAGCCATACTATACCCTTGGATGCCCTCCTGAGCTTTTCCTTGTTGCTCGCCATATAAGCGGACATTCCTATAACTATAGCAAACTTTGCCAGCTCCGCCGGCTGTATGCTCACGCCGGCAATCTTGATCCATCGCCTTGCGCCGTTTACTTCATCGCCGATAATGGGGGTAAGAAAAACCAGGATCATCGCAACGGCGAGTATCCCTATATACGCCCATTTCTTCTTATAGAATTTGTACGGCAAAAATGATACGCCTATCATTAATATGAGTCCGCCCACGAACAGTTTCGCCTGCTTGCTGAAGTAAAAGAACCCGTTTGACTGCGAACGATAGGCATAGTAGTAGCTGGACGAAAGCACCATCACCAGCCCGAACAGACAAAGACAAAGCACCACCGCAAACAGTGGAAAATCCCATTTCCCGAACTTCAGCAAGCCCTGTCTTTTGTTTGTTCCGCTTTTTGCCACCGGTAAGCCTCCGTTATAACTTTTTGACTATTTCCTTAAATTTGCGTCCCCGCTCCTCATAGTCGGCAAACATTCCCCAGCTTGCGGCGGCGGGGGAAAGCAGTACGTTGTATCCCGGCTTTGCAAGCTTTGTTGCCTGCTCCACCATCTCGGTAAAGGTACCCCGTGAAACATAGAACTCCTTGAAGCCCGTTATTTCCGCACCGGCAAGTATTTCCGGAACGGTTACTCCGGACGCCACTACCGCCTTTACCTTGCCGTTAAAGGCATTGAACAGCGGAACAAAGTCGCTGTATTTATCATATTCTCCGACACCGAGCAATAGTATGGTCGGTCTGTCCATCGCCTCGATAGCCTTTATTGTGGAGTCGGGGTTGGTCGCCTTTGAGTCGTTGATATAGCGTATGCCGTTTTTCTCGCGGACAAACTCTATCCTGTGCTCAACACCCATAAAACTTCTGAGAACCTGTCTGATCACGCCCATCGATACGCCCATGCAAAGCGCAAGTGCACTGGCGCACATGGCGTTTTCGATATTGTGTGCGCCCGGTATCTGAAGCTCCTTTGCGTTGATTATGACCTGCGTTTCCTTATTGTGCCGCCAATAGAGGATGCCGTCCGAATTGAATACGCCCTCGTCAACCTCCTGCTTTTGCGAGATCCACAGCACCTTTGCCTTCGTCTTTTCGGCAAGCCCGCTGACTATCGGATCATCAAGATTAAGTATGGCAAAATCGTCCTCCGTTTGATTCTCAAACATTCTTGCCTTTGCGGCTATGTACTGCTCCATGGAGTTGTTGAACCTGTTGAGATGGTCCTCCGTTATGTTCAGCAGACCAGCCGCATTCGGTCTGAAGGTGTCAATGCTCTCAAGCTGCAGCGCCGCAGTTTCCGCAACGACAACATCCCCCGCCTTTATATCCATCGAATGCTCGGTTATCGGTATTCCGATGTTGCCAAGAACGTATGTCGTTTCGCCTGCCGCCTTGAATATCTCGCCCGTCAGCGTGGTCGTGGTGGTTTTGCCGTTCGTGCCGCCGATGCAGACGAACCTGCTCCCTCTGTCGGAAAACCTGTAGCCGAGCTCGATTTCACCGATAACCTCGATTCCTCTTGCCCTCGCCATGGAAACGAAAGGCTTCGTGAGCGGTATGACGGGGCTTATCACTACAAGGTCCACTCCGTCAAGGAGTGCCTCCGCCGGTGCGCCAAGATAGTTCACGTACTCAATGCCCTTTAAGGCGTCAAGGAGTCCGGGTATCTCCCGCTTTATGTCGTTTATCAGCACCCTGTAGCCGTTTTTGTACAGCAGTTTGGCACTCGAAATGCCGCTTCTTGCCATTCCCACTATCAATGCCGTTTTTCTGTTTTCCATAACGCACCTCGTATATATCAGCTTTCGCCGTTTTTTCTAAAAAAGCCGTCCGAGCCGCAAAGGTGCTTGACGCAGCGGTCACTTCCTGCGTCAAACGCCCTTGTTTTCCTCCGCCGTGCCAAGCGCCAAATATTTCACGGCAGTATCCGGTTTCGGACGGTATAACTAACTTTTGTCTGTATTATGCGTACGCCAGCAGGCATACAAGGCACAATATCGTCGTTACTATCATGTAACCGGCAACTATCTTTGTTTCGCTGTATCCCTTTAATTCAAAGTGATGGTGCAGCGGCGCCATCTTGAATATTCTCTTTTTGCGGAGCTTGTATGAGCCCACCTGAAGAATTACCGAAACGGACGTTGCAACATAGGCGCCTCCCATCACCAAAAGCAGCAGCAGCGCACGGCTGTAAAGCGCCATCATTGCAACCGCACCGCCGAGAGCAAGCGAGCCGGTGTCGCCCATGAACACCTTCGCCGGATGTGCGTTGTAGCGTATGAAGCCAAGACAGCCGCCCACAACGGCGCCGGCGAAAACGGTGAGTGATTCATAGCCTGCGCTCTCCATGAGATGTCCCATGTCTGCGGCCACGTCCGTGAGGTATATGAATATTATTCCCATTGCAAACGCATAAATGAGCGTTACGCCCGACGAAAGTCCGTCAACGCCGTCAATGAGGTTCACGGAGTTCACCGTTGCGATTATAAGGAGCGTTGCAAGGGGAACGTAAAATGCGCCAAGGTCAAACTCAATGTCGAAAAAGGCAAGATGCATCGTCGTTCCGAGCGTGTTTTTGCAATGGAACGCAATAACAAGCGCAATGGCAAGCTGTCCTATTATCTTCTGGTATGCCTTAAGCCCCAGCGACCGCTTTAGCTTTACCTTTATAAAGTCATCAAGGAAACCGATGATACCGTACAGCATCGTTGTCAGAAGCACGGGCCAGGTATATGCCGGTGCATTTGTCGCAAACGGAAGTGTACCGACGAGTATGCCAAGCAGAATCATAATTCCGCCCATCGTAGGCGTGCCTGACTTGGTAAGATGGGTCTGCGGTCCCTCGGTGCGCACGGTCTGCCCGAATTTAAGGCGTCTGAGCACGGGGATGAGCAGCCTGCCTGCTATCATGCACACGACCGCAGAAATCAAAATCGAATAAATCAGCTTTTGCATACTGTTTGAGGTTGCGAAGCTTATGCCCTGCCGTCAAGCTCGGCGATAATTTCCGCAACTACCTCCTTTTCGTCAAAATGGTGCTTGACTCCGTTTATCTCCTGATAGTTTTCATGCCCCTTTCCGGCGAGCACTATACAGTCATTTTTTCTTGCATTCTCGATCGCAAATCGGATGGCCTCACGCCTGTTTTCGATCACGGTATAGGGGCAGCCCGATTTTTCAACGCCCTCAACAACCATTTCGATAATAGCCATCGGATCCTCCGTCCTCGGATTGTCCGAGCTGACAACGAGATAGTCGGAAAATCTGCCTGCCGCTTCGCCCATTATGGGGCGCTTTGCCCTGTCCCTGTCGCCGCCGCAGCCGAATACCGTAACGATTCTCCCCTTCGAGAAGCTCCTTACGGCCTTAAGCACGTTTTCAAGCGCATCGGGCGTGTGGGCAAAATCGAGGAAGATGTTGAAATTGCGTCCGCCCGTGGGCAAAGGCTCGAGCCTTCCTGCCACGCTTCCCATATCTCTGATGCCGTCCTTTATCGTGTCAAGATCGAACCCCAGCTTCATCGCAAGACCGGCGGCGCACATTGCGTTATATACGCTGAACAGCCCCGGCGTATGCACGTCGAGCATTGTCGAGCCGAGCTTCGTGTTGAGCATAAACTCGACGCCGCTTGTCGTTATTTCTATATCCGTTGCATATATATCCGCCTCGGAGCTTATTCCGAACGTTGTCACGGAGCAGTCCGTGCCGGCGGTTATTTCGTTTGCATAGCCGTCATCTATGTTTATTACGGCAGCCTTTGTGCTGTTAAACAGCTTTTTCTTTGCCGCAAGATAGTTCTCGAAGCTCTTGTGATAGTCCATGTGATCCTGGGTAAGGTTGGTGAACGCTCCCACCTCAAATTCAATTCCGTAAACACGCATCTGGTCGAGCGAATGTGACGAAACCTCCATGACTACAAGCTCGATACCCTCATCCACCATCATCGCAAGGGTTTTATGCAGGTCCACGCTTTCAGGAGTTGTCCTGTCGGCACGGATGCGCTTGTCGCCTATCATGTTCACGATCGTGCCGATAAGTCCCACTTTCAGCCCTGCCTTTTCCGCTATCGCTTTGAGCATAAAGGTGGTGCTGGTCTTTCCGTTTGTTCCCGTAACGCCCGCAAAACGCATTTTTTTCGCCGGATTGCCATAGAAGTATGCGGCCATAAGCGCCATTGCCTTGCGGCTGTCCTTTACGACTATCTGCGGAATATCAAGCTCCAGCTTAGTCTGAACGAGCAGGGCGGATGCGCCTTTTTCCACAGCATCGGCGGCGTATTTATGTCCATCCTGGAACGTTCCGACAATACAGCAAAACATATCGCCGTGTTGTACACGCCTTGAATCGAACTCTATACCCGTTATCTCCGCCTCGGACGTAAGTTCGATATACTCCGCTGCTTGTGCAAGTTTTGTTAGCTTCACCGCTGTTACCCCCTGTTGTCAATCGGCATTTTCGGCATATTACGTTTCAAAGGTCACCGTTACCGTTGTGCCTATCGTTACTTCCGTACCCGGCTCAAGGCTCTGTGTCAAAACCTTGCCGCCGTCGTATTCTCCGCTTATTTGCATGTAGAGCCCGAGCGCTTTAAGTGCGTCATAGGCTTCAAGCCTTGTTTTGCCGACGAGTCTTGGCACCTTCACCGTTGCGGGCACTGTTTCGTCTTCCTCCGGTACGATACCTATATCGTCGGTATAAATGAGAACATCCGTCCCGACTATAGCGTACTCGCCTGCGGTCGGAACCTGAGCCGTCACGACGCTTTCAGTCTGGAACACCGCCGTGAGCCCGAGCTCAGCAAGCGCCTTTTCCGCCTCAGCCATCGTCATTCCGATAAGATACGGAACCTGTACCGTCTGCTCTGAACCTATAGGCAGATGCCCGTAGTGCCTCAGCGTTTCCTCAAGTATGTCCTTTACAAACGGGGCGGCAACCGTGCTTCCGAATATCTGCCCAACCTGCGGCTCGTCAACCAGCACGAGCACGACGTATTCCGGATCGTCCGCCGGTGCAAAGCCTATGAACGAGGCGATGAGCTTCCCTGCGGCAACGCCCGTTTCATCGTATTTCTGCGCCGTTCCCGTCTTTCCGCCGACACGGTAGCCCTCGATTTTGGCATTGCGCCCGCTTCCGTTTTCAACGACGCTTTCGAGTATTCCTCTGACGGTTGCGGAGGATTCCTCGCTTATAACCCTTCTCACCTCGGTAGGGGTGTTTTCAAGTATCACCGTTCCGTCGCTGCCCACTATCTGCTTTATTATATAGGGCTGATAGAGTATTCCGCCGTTTACCGCAGCGGATACCGCCGTTGCAAGCTGTATCGGTGTTACCGCTATGCTTTGCCCAAAGCCGATTCTGGCAAGGTTCATTGTGCGGATGTACTTTTTATTGATTACTATTCCGGCGGATTCTCCGGCAAGTCCGCAATCGGTTGTCGAGCCGAAGCCGAATTTGTATATGTATTCGTAAAGCTCCTCCGTCCCGAGCGCAAGAGCCATATCCATAAAGGCGCAGTTGCAGGAGTTTTCGGTGGACTCGGTGAGGTTTTGAGTGCCGTGTCCTCCTTTTTTCCAGCACTTTATCGTCTGACCGTCAACCACCCTTGCTCCGCCGCACGTTGCGCTGAAGCTGTCGGGGGATACCGTTGCGCTGTCTATCGCAGCGGAGAGGGTAACTATCTTGAACGTCGAACCCGGCTCATAAGCGTCCGCAATAACTCTGTTTCGCATAAGGGAGGCAAGAAGCTCTAAATCGTCCCTCGGAGGGTCGTTGGGATCGTAGTCGGGCTTTGTGGAGATTGCGAGTATCTCGCCCGTCTTGCAGTTCATCACGATCCCCTGCGCCGTCTTGCCCTTGTTTATCGTCAGCGCTTCCTCGAGCTTTTTTTCAAGTATCGCTTCAACGGTGCTGTCAACGGTCAGAACCAAATCGGCGCCGTCGGTGGCTTCCACGTATTCCTGAACGCCGTATGCAAGCTTTTGTCCGTCCCGGTCGGTTTCGGTTATCATTCTGCCGTTCTCGCCGGCAAGGTATTTGTTGTATGTAAGCTCTATGCCTTCCTGCCCGTCTGAGTCGATATTGGTAAAGCCGAGTACCTGCGAAAGCAGCGAACCTCTGGGGTAATAGCGTTTCGTATCTATCGCCGTCACTATTCCGCCGCCAAGCTTAAGGGCCTCTATTTTATCGACCGTTTCCCTGTCGATTTGTCTGGCGATGACCGTTTCCTTTATCGCCATGGTCCCGCCGTCTTCCAGAACCCGCTCCTTTGCGAGCCTCGATGACACCCTTTCAACGCTCATGTCGAGCACTTCGGCAAGCTCCGCGGCTATTCTTTCGCGGTCGCTGTCGTTTATCTCCTGTGGCCACGCAAGCACCTTGTACACGGTGCCGCTCTGTGCAAGAACGTCTCCGTTTGTGTCGAGTATTCTTCCCCTCGCTGCGGTTATGCTGGTGTCGGTCGTCCATTGCTTCAGCGCCATCTGCTGATGCTTTTCGGCCTGTACCGTCTGCAAGATAAAAAGCTTTATAATAACACCTATAAAGCCTACCACAACGCAAACCGCCACCAATATCAGCCTTTGGAAAAACACCGACTTCTTTTTCGCCATGACGCCTCCGCCTTATTCGATATAACGTATTTGCGATGCGCTGGGATAAATCATGCCCGCTTCCTTTGCCGTCTCGATTGCGCTCTCCACGCATACGGCGCATTCGAGCTCAACTTCAAGCTCCGCTATTCTGCTTTCGCTTGCCGCCATAAGCTTTTTGATTTCGTTGATCTTTGCATGCTGCTGATCCACACGGGAATAGCCGGCAATGACAACGATCGCAACCGCCGCCGCAAACACCGCAAGCGACACGCCGATCAGCTTTGCCGCTGTTGCCGTACTCAGCCTGAGCTTTAACTTTTTGTTCTTTTTAGGCTGCTTTTCGGTACGGGTTCCGATTTGCGGCAGCTCGGACGGAGCATTGACAACGGAGGAGCGTGTATGCTGATACACTCTCGTTGCAGGGATATATCTTTCTTCCTTCACCGCTAATGACATCTTATTCGCCCCTCCCGTTCATAATTCTTGTTAATTCTCAGAGTTTTCTTAATGCCCTTAATTTTGCGCTTCTTGCACGCGGATTTTCTTCCAGTTCGTTTTCATCGGCAATAAGCGGCTTTTTCGTGATTATCTCCGATGTGGGCTTCAATCCGCAAACGCATACCGGCGCCCTTTTATCGCATACGCACGGATTTTCCATGCGTTTGAATTCCTGCTTTACCGCCCTGTCCTCAAGCGAGTGGAACGTTATCACCGCAAGCACTCCGTCTTTTTTCAGCATTCCCTCCGCCGAAGCGATGGCCTCCGCCAATCCGTCAAGCTCTCCGTTTACCTCGATCCTTATCGCCTGAAAGGTGCGCTTTGCGGGGTGCTGCTGCTCACGTCTTGCGGCGGCAGGCATTGCGCTTTTTATCAGTTCCGCAAGCTCGCCCGTTGTTTCGATGGGCTTTGTTTCCCTCGCACTGACGATTTTTGCCGCTATCCTTCCGGCAAAGCGTTCTTCGCCGTATTCACGGATTATATACCGCAGCTTGTCCTCGTCATAGCCGTTCACGACGTCGTATGCGCTAAGCGGTGCACCCGTATCCATCCGCATATCGAGCGGTGCGTCAAGGCTGTAGGAAAAGCCCCTTTCCCTGCAGTCAAGCTGATACGACGATACGCCGAGGTCGAGCAAAATTCCGTCAACTTCCGTTATCCCCACGCTGTTAAGCAGGGAGCGCATATCGAAAAAGTTCCCCCGAAGCGCCATGAACTTATTTTCGTACCGTGAGAGCCTGTCCGATGCGGCTTTTATCGCATCACCGTCACGGTCTATCCCGACAAGCAGTGAGCCTTCGGGAAGTCTTTCAAGTATCGCATTGCTGTGTCCGCCACCGCCGAGCGTCCCATCTACGAACACTCCGCCCCGTTGGGGTTTCAGCAGCTCCATCGTTTCACTCAGCATGATAGGAACGTGCCGGAAGTCCGCTGTCATATATCCTTCCCTTCCATCTTGGCGAGCAGCTCTTTCCAGTCCATCTCGTTTTCGGGCTCTGCGTTCATTTCGTTCCATACCTGCTCATCCCAAATTTCAAAGCCGTCTTCCATTCCGACGAGCACCACACAGCTGCCGATGCCGGCGCATTTTCTAAGCTCCGGAGGTATTACGATCCTGCCGCTTCCGTCAAGTTCAACATCCTTTGCGCTCGAATAGATCATTCGCATGAATTTTCTTCCGGCTACATCGCTGAGTTTGAGATCCGAAAAAGCGCTGAATTTGCGCTGAAAGGCGGTTTCCGTCATGGCATGCAGATATTCGCCCTGTCTGGTTTCGGATACACCCTTTATAAGTATCAGCTTTTCGCCGAGCTCCCCACGCCACTTTGACGGCATGGTGACCCTGAACTTTGAGTCAACATTGTGTTGATACGAACCTATCAGCATGACACGACCTCCTTCCAGACTTTTTAGGGAATGTGAACGCATTATCCCCCTCTTATACGCTGATATTATAACGCACCTCGTCCCACATTGCAACACTTTGCCGAAATTTTACGGGATTTTATTTTACTTTTAATACATTGTTCGTACATATTCCAATAACGTATGCTATACTTTAACCGTTGAACAGAACTTTTTCGGGGAGGACCTATGGCAAAATCTTCAAAACCCGTATATGTATGTGGAGAATGCGGTTATGAAAGTCAGAAATGGCTTGGACACTGCCCCTCATGTTCGAGCTGGAACACGATGGTCGAGTTTAACGCCGCACCGATAAAAAGCGTCATGCCGCACGGTACGATGGCAAGTGCAAAGCCCCTCGAGGAAATATCGTGCAGGGATTTTGTGCGGATCGCCACCGGAATCGGCGAGCTTGACCGTGCGCTCGGCGGAGGCATCGTGCCCGGCTCCGTGATTTTGCTCGGCGGCGATCCCGGAATAGGCAAGTCCACCCTGCTGATGCAGGCGGCATCGTCTCTAGCCGCATCCAGCACCGTGCTCTACGTTACCGGCGAGGAATCCGCCTCCCAGCTTAAACTGCGTGCAAAGCGGCTCGGAGCAAACGGGAAAATGCTCATACTGGCAGACACCCTGCTTCCGAACATCGAAGCGGAGCTTTCGAGGGTAAATCCGAAAATACTCATAATCGACTCGATACAGACCGTGTATTCCCCCGACATTGCCAGCGTCGCCGGAAGTACGACCCAAATAAGAGAGGCAACGGCGATATTCACACGCTTTGCAAAGGCGGCGGACTGCGCCGTGTTCATCGTGGGGCACGTGACAAAGGAGGGCTCGCTCGCAGGGCCCCGAATGCTCGAGCACATGGTGGATACCGTACTGTATTTTGAGGGCGAAAGGCACGATTCGTACAGGCTTTTGAGAAGTGTAAAAAACAGGTTCGGTTCAACGAACGAAGTAGGCGTATTCGATATGTCCGAAAACGGCATGGTGGAGATACCCGATCCGTCGGAGCTTTTCACCACCGGCACACGGGCCTCCGGCTGCACCGTTACCTGCGCAATAGAAGGCTCACGTCCGCTTATCGCAGAGGTGCAGGCGTTGGTTTGTCAATCCGCATTCGGCAATCCTAGGCGCATGGCGGCCGGCATAGACACGGGGCGGCTGGTGCTGCTCCTTGCCGTGCTCGAAAAGCGGGGCGGCATAAGACTCAGCGACAAAGATGTGTATGCAAACGTAACGGGCGGTCAAAGGCTGAACGAGCGTGCCTGCGACCTTGCAACAGCGCTCGCAATAGCCTCCTCCGCCGCAGACAGACCTCTTCCCGGCAATACGGCCGTTTTCGGAGAGGTTTCGCTCACGGGCGAGGTAAGGCGTGTGGGACGGTTGGAAAAGAGGATGCAGGAATGTATGCGGCTTGGGTACACGAGATTCGTCATCCCCTCGGCAAACAATGAACCCTCGCTCGCCGCATCTTCATCGAACGCAGAACTGATTCGGGTGCATACATTAAGAGAAGTGATACAACTGTTGTTCGATACTTCGGAAAGGAAATAAGCTTACAGCCTGACGATTTGCCCCGCTCCCATGAGCTCGGCGTCCTTTTCGTCATGCGTGACCATGATAACCAGCGGAAATGTCCCTTTGATTCGGGATATTATCCGCTTTTTAAGTTCACCGTCGAGCCCCTTGAACGGCTCGTCGAGCAGCAGTATACCGCCGCCGTACGCAAGCGCCCTTGCGATGGATACCCGTCTTTGCATACCACCGGAAAGCTCCGACGGGAGTTTATCCGCCGCATCCGAAAGCTCCATATCGGTCAGCAATTCGCCGGCCGTTTTCTCATCCGCCGAAAACAGCTCCACGTTTTTCCTCGCGCTGTACCACGGCAGCAGCCTGTCCTCCTGAAAAACAACGGCAATCCTTTTTCCGTCCAGACCCGTTATTTCGCCCTCGACGGGCTTTACCAGACCGAGAAGAAGCTTGATAAACGTGGTTTTGCCCACGCCCGAGCCTCCCATTATCGCCGTACAGCCCTCGTCGGCAATGGTTACGGACAAATTCTTTATCGGGAAAACATCTCCGTATCCGCAGGTGACATTTTTTATTTCCATATACGTATTCCCTTTATCAATCTCATCAGCAAGCGTTCAAGCACCACGCTGAGCAATATTACCACCGCAGTCCATGCAAAAAGATCCGGCGTTTCGAGATAAAGCTTGCTTTCGTACAGCTTGCCGCCTATCGAATTGGCGGATGCGGCTATGACCTCCGCAGCTACGCCCGACTTCCACGCAAAGCCGAGTCCCGTGCTGCACGCCGATACAAAGTACGGGAGCATCGACGGTATGTATATATCCCGAAGCATTCTCATCTTCGAAAGTCCGAACACCCGCCCCATCTCGACAAGCTGCTTGTCCGTGTTGCTTATGCCTTCATACACATTAGTCCAGAATATCGGCATAACCATCAAAAACGCAATAAACACAGGTGTTGCGGATGCGGTAAGCCAAAGCAGCACGAGTATTATAAACGATGTTACCGGGGTTGACGTTATTATGGAGCGAATCGGACGAAGGAGAGCGTTTACAAAGTCACTCAGCACGCACAGTACGCCGAGCGCGGTTCCCACCAGCATTCCGCACAAAAAACCGGCAATCACACGCAGAAGCGTCATGCCGGCAGACATATAAAGCACCTTGTCGCCAAGCAGTGCGACAAGCGCCTTTACGGTATCGACCGGCGAGGGCAGCATAAGCGGACTGTCGATAAGCGACGCCGCAAGCTGCCACACACCAAGCCAGAAAACCGTTATTATTGCGTATTTGAACGCCTTTACCTTAATTAGCCTATCCAATAAAACTCATCTTTCGGCATTGCGCCGCCGACGCTCTTTGCGTTCGCCTCAAACAGCACCGTCAGCATATTGGCCGCAGCAGTCTTCATAGCCTCACCCGTGATGCACACTATGTTGCAGTTGGGGATGCTCTTTTTCGCTATCGCAGCCTTTTCCATTATACCATATTCCTCGATAAGCTGCGAAGCCTCCTCGATATTTTCGTTTACAAACGCCGCAGACTCGGCATATCTTTCAAGGAACTTTGCAATTTCCTTTTCGTGCTGTTCCAAATAATCCGCCTTGACGATTATGCAGCCCTGTACAAGCTCGGCGTCGCTGACCTTCGCCCACTCCTCGGTCAGGTTGAGTGCAACACGGAGATTTTCGTTTTTGGTCATCGTTGCGGATACGTTCGGTTCGGGGAGCATGCCCAGACCTACCTCACCGGCCGCAAGCAGTGCGGCAAGCTCACTGTGCTCCGCCTTATACTCCACGGTGGCGTTTACTCCGTTCTCGCTGAGCAGGTATTCAAGCACGTATTCGGGGGTAGAGCCCTGACCGGTGGCATATATCGTCTTTCCCTCGAGCGCCGCAAAATCCGTTATCTCCTCGCCGTTTTCGAGCATATACAGCACGCCGAGGGTATTTACGGCAATTATCCTCACGTTTCCTTCAAGCTTATTGTAAAGCACGGATGCAAGGTTTATCGGTACTGCGGCAATATCGGCCTCTCCGCCTATGAACGAAGCGGTAATGTCGTCGGGGGCGGATGAGAATGTGATATTATAGTCATCTGCGTATTTATCCTTCACCTGCACCAATCCCATCCCCGTGGGGCCTTTGAGGGCGGCGATCTCTATCTTTTCAGCATTGGCCGTGCAGCCGAGTGCGCCCATGCACAAAATTGCAGTTACAAGAATTACCGAAATCAGTTTTTTCATTGTTATATTCCTTTCTTTTAAGCGTTCCCTTTTTCGGGATACTTTGATCTTTGCCATTCCGCATTTTAGAGGAAATTCTGCTCAAAGCAGCTTTATATACCTGCCGTCTCTTGCAATTCGGTTTTCGTATTCGAGCGTATCGAAGGCACGATATACCGAAGCTCGTCCCACCGACAGCGTTTCCGCCAGCAACCCTATGCTCTGCGGCAGTATGAGCCTGCCGTTTTCGGCATTTTCCACTATATAATTCATCACCTTGTCCGTCACGGTTTTTCCGCCGAGGCTTCCTATGCGTCCGGCAAGAAAGCGTATTCTCGTGGCAAGGTATTTCATATAGTTTTCGCTTAGCGTAAACGACATACGCATCGCAGCCACAAAAAGCGTTTGCGGAAAGAAAATTATGCGGCATTTTTTCTTCGCACGTATCTCCGTAACCGCCGCAGGTTCATCGACGAATATGTTTGCGGCGCCAAGGAGACTTCCCACGGTGAGCGTATTAACAAGCATATATTTTGGCTCGCCCAGATGAGAATCTGTCTGCCGATGAACGCAGGCCTTGCCAAGCGCCACTATTCCGAGGCGTCTGCGGCTGTCGCCCTGCGAAACCACCACTTCCCCGTCGTCGGCTTCGCACAAAACGCACTCGTCGGAACCCAGCATATATTCTATAACGCTGCGGTCAACGCCATCGAACAGCGGATGCTTTTGCAGCAGCTCCATATACTCCTTTGCGTTTTTCATCCGAACTCCTCCTCTGCATCGCCAGTTTACAATACATGGTATCCCACGTCAAACCTTTTCTCTCAAATGAGACAGTTTGTCGCTTTTGCGGTTATGAGAAAGTACCGCTGAGGTGGCGTATGAGAACTTTGTCATTGTGCGGCATTCAAATTTGCATGGTTCTCGTTCGCCGTACGGCTTCGCCTGCCGTACAAACTGTATCTGCTTTGCAGGTTTGCGTTGCAAGTTTGCATTGCATATTTGCATTGCAGGTTTGCATTGCACACATATCCCCCATAAACGCATATTATACACAAAACCGGCGCTTGCTTCCGCTTCGCCGGATTAACAAGGAGGTAGTGACCATGTATAGAAGACGCAGGCCTTGCCGTTCATGCAGCTTCGGTACAAACTCATTTAACGTTGCAAGCTTTCAAGCGCCTGCCGCCTGTGAAGCCGCAAGCTTTTGCGAATGCATCGAAAACGAGCTGTCCGAGCCGGCAAGGGCTCAAAACACCGTAACATCCGACTGCAACCTGGTTGCGGCCGGTACCGCCGGCGCATCCGGCTGCGGCTGTCAGGCGGAAAAACCCGATATGCTTGCGGCGATCACCTTCCCCATCCAGACCTATTGTTCCGGCTTCTGCCCTCAAGCAGCTCTTGAGCAGGGCACGATGTTTCCGGAGCTTGTAAGGCTCTATAAATAGGAGGTTGCGCAATGAGCATGACAAAATGCGAACTTAAGACTAAAATCCAGGAATACCAGTTCATACTCGTTGAACTGAATCTCTATATAGACACCCATCCCAACGATGAGGCGGCCATCACGGACTACAATACCTATTCGGCAAAGCTCTGCGAGCTTATCGATATGTATGACGAGGAATTTGAGCCGCTTGTCGGATTCGGGCATTCGCCCATGCTGGCAGGAAGCTGGCCCTGCTCCCGCTGGCCCTGGGAAAATTAGGAGGTAAGCAGAATGTGGATTTATCAGAAGACTTTAGAATACCCCGTTAACATTACCCGCCCGAATCTTCGCATGGCGAAAGCGCTGATGGCGCAGTACGGCGGTCCCGACTCGGAGCTGGCGGCCTCCATGCGTTATCTGACCCAGCGGTTCTCCATGCCCGATGACAGGGTAAGAGCAACACTCAACGATATAGGTACCGAAGAAATGGCACATTGGGAGATGATAGGAACGATGATTTTCCAAAGCATGCAGGGCGCAAGCTGTGCAGATCTGGAGGCGGCGGGACTTCTCGGCTTTTACACGATGCACAACCACGGTGTATTTCCCGCAGACCCCAACGGCGTCCCCTTCACGGCATCGTATATTCAGGCAACGGGCGACCCGATAGCCGACATCGTAGAGGATATGGCGGCAGAGCAAAAGGCCCGTGCCACCTACGAGCATCTTATGAACCTGACGGATTGTCCGCAGTATCTCAACCCCCTGCGCTTCCTGCGTGAAAGGGAGATAGTGCATTATCAGCGCTTTGGCGAATGTCTGGAGATACTCCAAAGCATCATTCCCAACAACAATGAACGCATACAGTACATAGCGAACGGCCCCGTCATCACCACCGGCGACGGCTGCTGCAGCTAAACCCGTCAAGGGACGGTACGGGTTCCCGTGCCGCCCCGTTTATCCTCCATAACGGCTTTAGCATAAAAAATCGCCCACCGGTATTTTGGCGGGCGATAGTCTTTTATTCGCTGTCAGATAGCGGTTTTCCAAAGTCCGTGGAGGTTGCAGTAGGCATAGACCGCTACGGGTTTGTCCTCGCCCACGCAGAATGTCGCCTCGGGTGCATCGCCGGGCTTGAACGCTCTGCGCTGACCACCGTTTTCGGTCTCTACATATACCCACTGAATGTAATGATCGTCAGTCATGGGATGCGTCACTTCTCCAACCTTTACATGGAGAGCGCCTGACTCCGCCGTTACAACAGGCAGATGCTTTTCGTTTGACGCCTCGGTAGTGTTGGGAACGAGCGCCTCCATCTTCTGACCGCAGCACATCATGGGAACGCCTGCGTCATGGACAAGTCCGATCAGGTTGCCGCAATGGCGGCAGATGTAAAACTTTTCTCTCATTTTCTTTTCTCCTTTAAATAAATTTGTTGTTGCTCAACTTTGAAATACTTATTTGAGCTTTTATGCAGGGGCGAGTCTGAACACGTCCGTTTTCACAGCAAAGCATTGGTAGCTTGGGATGCTGCGCCGCCTTGTTCAGCCGACCCGTTACCCACATTTTCAAACATTTTCACGATGTCCCTTACTTTTTCCGTCCCTCAATTCACGGCCATTCCGCAGGGGGTGGACTGTCTGTTTAACGCCTTATCGTTATGCACAGCCTCATACAGTATCATGCCGCCCGCAAAGTTGTAGGCGTCAAAGCCGTAACCCATCAGCATGCGGCTCGCTATGTAGCTTCTGAGACCGCTTCGGCAGATAATATAGACCGGCTTTGTTCTGTCAAGCTCCTCAATGCGCTCACGCAGCTCGTCAACGGGAATGTTGATGCAGCCCTCGATATGTCCGCCGTTATACTCGGCAGCGGTGCGGGTGTCGAGCAGCGTCACTTCTTCATCATAGGCCAAGGTCTCAATATCCTCATAATACCACTGCTTTACCACGCCTTTTTTCATGTTTTCGATTATATAGCCTGCCATATTGACGGGATCCTTTGCCGACGAATACGGCGGAGCGTATGCCAGGTCAAGCTCGGCAAGCTCATGCGCCTTCATGCCCGCACGCATCGCCGTTGCAAGCACATCTATCCGCTTGTCAACGCCGTCAAATCCCACTATCTGTGCCCCAAGCAGCCGATACGTTTCTTTTTCAAAAAGCACCTTCAGCGTCAGCATTTTTCCGCCGGGATAATAGCTTGCGTGGCTCATCGGGGAAAGTATCACCTTGTCCGTGGAAAGCCCGAGTGCATTTGCCGTTTTTTCGTTCATGCCGGTGACTGCGGCAGTCATATCGAATACCTTGATTATCGCACTGCCCTGTCCGCCCGTATAGCGGCTGTCAATGCCGCAGATATTGTCGGCGGCAATTCTGCCCTGCTTGTTTGCCGGACCCGCAAGCGGTATGTGCGTATCCTCTTCCGTCATAAAGTTCTTTATCTGCACCGCATCGCCCACGGCGTATATGTCCGGTTCGGAAGTTTCCATCCTGTCGTTCACCACGATGCTGTTTTTAATGCCGAGCTCAAGCCCCGCCGCCTTTGCAAGTGCGGTTTCGGGCGCAGCGCCTATCGCCATGACGACCATATCCGCACGAAGCGCAGGCGCATCATTAAGGCTTACATCAATTCCGCAATCCGTGCCGGCGAAGCTCTCTACCGTATGCCCGAGCATGAGCTTTACGCCGTTTTTGCGGATTTCCGCATGGATAAACGCCGCCATGTCGGTATCGAAGGACGCCATGAGCTGTTCCGTCGCCTCCACGAGCGTAACGTCCATGTCAAGCCCACGCAGGTTCTCGGCGATCTCTATACCCACGAATCCGCCGCCGACCACAACAGCGGATTTCGGCTTTCTCTCATCGACGTACCTTTTGATTTTCAGCGTATCCTCAACGGTACGGAGGGTGAATATCCTGTCATCGGCAATGCCCCCAATGTTCGGCATAACGGGCTTTGCGCCAGGTGAAAGAATGAGCTTGTCGTAGTTTTCGGTAAACACCGCACCCGTTTCAAGGTTTTTTACCGTTACAGTCTTTTCCTTGGGATTGACTGACGTGACCTCATGGCGCACGTTCATCTTTACCCTGAAG
The DNA here is from genome assembly GCA_016296415.1 of Clostridia bacterium. Classification (GTDB taxonomy): domain Bacteria; phylum Bacillota; class Clostridia; order Christensenellales; family CAG-138; genus JAEDJH01. Next base: position 22,029 of record JAEDJH010000003.1, read on the forward strand.
CGATTCCAAAAGCTTGCCGGAGTCTGCAGGGTAAGCTTGCTTTCCTCCCTGATAGTGCCGCCGATGTAGTACGGCAAACCGCAGTTGGCGTATGAGATATACCCCGAGCGCTCAAATACCGTTATTTCAGCTTGCTCATCAAGCCTGCGGATCCTTGCCGCAGCACTTGCGCCGCCCGCAACACCGCCAACAATTACAACCTTCATCTCATCCTACCTTCCTTCCGTTATACGATAAAATGTCTCCGATGTCCCTTACGTCTATATATCCCATCCCGTTGAGAGCGTCAGCCGCTCTTCAGCGCAACCGGCAGGGGAATGCTCGTAGCGTCAAGCCGTGCCGCAAGCTGCGGCGGGGAGAATCTTCCTTACGGCATGTCACACGGCTAAATAAGTGTGATTATATAGCCCACAGCTTTCGCCTTCCCTTGTTTTGTATTGCCGTCTTGACCCATCAGGACGCCTCTTTTTGTAATAATATCACACTTTTGCATCCGAGAAAAGAGTTGGCGCAAAATTTGCAGGGGAGGTTCTCTGCCTGATTGCACACACAGGAGAGATGATTGATTTGCTTTGGTTGTGTGGGTATAATTTTGTTAGACAGGCTCGTGTGATTGGTAGTCTGTCTGATTCCGGGGAAATTCTCGAGCAGGTAAAATTCAGCTTGCCAAGCAGACAAAAGCAGCCGCTTCCCTCTCGGAGACGGCTGTGCGGTTTTTAAGATTACAGGTGTTTATCCGTTTCCTGCAGAGCGTTTTTCAAAAACTCACGTTCCTTTTGTGTAAGCTGTGCGTCTTTCAAAAGCTCCGGCCGCTTTTTCGCAGTCATGAGAATCGACTGCTCACGCCGCCATTTTTCTATGTGCGCATGGTTGCCGTTGAGCAAAACCTCCGGCACGCTCATGCCCCGAAACTCAGACGGTCTCGTATATTGCGGATATTCGAGCAGACCGTAGGAGAACGATTCATCCTCCGCAGACTCGCTGCTTCCGAGGACGCCGCCGATCATGCGTGAGATGCAGTCCACCAGAACCATTGCCGGAAGCTCGCCGCCGGTAAGCACATAATCTCCGATGGATATTTCATCGTCCATCTTGGTCATTATCCGTTCGTCAATGCCCTCGTAATGACCGCAGAGCAAAACGAGCCTCTTTTTCTCCGAAAGCTCCCTCGCTATGCTTTGGTTAAGCACCCGTCCCTTGGGCGACATATATATGCAGTACGCCTCGTCATCCCCGACAACGGCATCCAGACAGTCGAACACGGGCTGCGCCATCATAACCATGCCTGCTCCGCCGCCGAAGGGATAATCGTCGGTGTTTTTATGCTTTGAAGCGGAATAGTCCCTTATATTGTGAAGATAAAATTCAAGCAGGCCCTTTTCGGAGGCTCGTTTTAATATGCTCGTGCCGAAAACGCCGTGAAACATTTCCGGAAACAGCGTCAAAACGTCAATCCTCAAACAGACCTACCTCCTCCAAAACACCGCTGTCCAAAACAATGCGCTTATTTTCGACATCCACGCTCGCAAGCAGCTTTTTAAGTGCGGGAACGCTGAGCTTCCTTTTGCCCTCGATAACATAAGCATCGTTTGCGCCCGTTTCATAAACGTCGGTCAGCACTCCAAGATGCACGCCTTCGGTGTCGTAAACCTCGCAGCCGATGAGGTCGCATACGAAGTATCTTCCCTCGGGAAGCTTGACTGCGTGCGCTCTGTCAACACAAAGGTAGGTGTTTCTCAGCCTTTCGGCGTCCTCAACGCTTTTGGATACGGATAAAGAAACAAACACCGCATCCGGTCGAATGCGAATGTTTGAAGCCTTTACGGGCGTATATTTGCCGTTTTTCTCGATATACGCATCATCAAGGCTGCGAAAACGCTCAACGCTGTCGCTCAGCGGCTGCAGTTTCACGTCTCCGCCAACCCCATGAGGGCGCACAATCAATCCTATGCGCAAATATTCATTCATTACATTATGTCCAAAACGTAATGCCGGCCGCCCTTGAGCGAAGCCGCCTTCACTACCGAGCGTATCGCCTTTGCTATCCTGCCCTGCTTGCCGATGACCTTTCCCATGTCGTCGGGGGAAACGGTCAGCTCGATAATGCGGTTTCTTTCGCCCTGCTTTACCTCGAGCTTTATTTCATCGGGATTATCCACAAGGTTTGCCGCAATCAGCCTGACAAGGGCGGTCAAGGACTCGTCCATCCTGCTGACGTCCTCGGCGTTTTCGGAAGGTTCGCAGTCGGGCTCTTCAGTCTCGGTTTCTTCGACCTCGTACTCGTCAAAACCGACGCCTTCCATCATTTCGTTGAGTTCTTCACTCATTTGATGGCACCGCTCTTTTTCAAAAGACCGCGGACGGTATCGGTGGGCTGTGCGCCGTTCTTGATCCACTCTGCCGCCTTCTCGTTATCCACCTTGATCTCTGCGGGGTTGGCGATGGGGTTGTAATAGCCGATCTCCTCAACAAAAGCGCCGTCACGCGGAGCACGGGAGTCCGCTACTACGATGCGGTAAAACGGAGCCTTCTTTGCGCCCATCCTGCGAAGCCTGATCTTTAACATTGTAATTTCCTCCTGTTTGTTTGGTTAAATAGTTATATCTAAAACGGTTGACCGTATTTAGCCTTAAAATCCGAAGGGCAGCATTCCTTTTAAGCCCTTCTTCTTTTTCTTCATTCCGCCGGAAAACTGCTTCATCATCTTTCGGGTCATATCAAACTGCTTTATGAGCTTGTTGACCTCCTGTATGCTCGTTCCGCTTCCTGCAGCGATGCGCTTTTTGCGGCTTGCGTTGAGCAGCTCGGGCTTTCTGCGCTCCCTCGGCGTCATGGAGCGTATTATCGCCTGCATTCGGGATACCTGCTTTTCGTCCACCTCCGCGTTGCCGAGCTGTGATTTGTTCACGCCCAGCATCCCGAGTATTTCTTCGAGCGAGCCCATTTTTTTGATTTGGTCGAACTGCTCGAGGTAGTCGTCAAACGTAAACTCATCCTTGCGGAGCTTTCGCTCGAGCTCCATCGCCTTTTTCTCGTCAAAGGTCTGCTGTGCCTTCTCTATCAGCGTAAGCACGTCGCCCATTCCGAGTATTCTCGACGCCATTCGCTCGGGATGGAACGGCTCTATATCGGTAAGCTTTTCGCCCGTGCCGGAGAATTTTATCGGCTTGCCCGTGACTTCCTTAACCGAAAGCGCCGCACCGCCTCTTGTGTCGCCGTCGAGCTTTGTGATTATTACGCCCGTAAGCCCAAGCGCATCGTTAAAGCTCTTTGCGACGTTTACTGCGTCCTGACCCGTCATCGCATCAACAACAAGCAGCGTTTCGGCGGGGTTGAGTACCTTTTTAAGCTCCGATATCTCCCCCATCATCGCTTCGTCGATATGCAGTCGTCCAGCCGTATCGACGATCACCACGTCATGCTGGTACTTTCTTGCGTATTCGACGGCCGCTTTTGCGGTCTCGACCGGAGCCTGCTGTCCCATCTCGAATACGGGTACATCTACCTTTTCACCCACGACCTGAAGCTGCTTTATCGCCGCCGGTCTGTATATGTCGCATGCCACCAAAAGGGGCGATTTGCCGTAGTTTTTCTTTATGTATGCGGCGAGCTTTGCGGACATGGTGGTTTTTCCCGCACCCTGCAAGCCTGCCATGAGTATGACGGACGGCTTTACCGTACCAAACTCAAGCTTTGTATTTTGTCCGCCCATCAGCATAGTCAATTCTTCGTTGACTATCTTTATCATCTGCTGCCCGGGGGTCAGACTTTCGAGTACCTCGGTACCCACCGCACGCTCGGTTACCTTTTTTACAAATGATTTTACGACGACGAAGTTTACGTCCGCTTCAAGCAGCGCAAGCTTTACCTCGCGCATCGCTTCCCTGACGTCCTTTTCCGTGAGCTTGCCATGTCCGGACAGTTTTCTGAATATGCCCTGCAGTTTGGACGATAAGCCCTCTAATGCCATTTTATTCCTCCGATCCGCCGGTCAGGCCGCCGAGCAATGCGAGTATATTCTCCCTGACCCCGGCGGACATATCGCTTTTTTCAATCAGTTTTGCAATCTCGCCGACCGTGTTTGCCAACTTTTCGCCTTTAGCGACGACGCCCAGCAGCGTTTCGTATCTTACAAGCTGCTCCACGGCCCTCTTCAGCGTATCACGCACGCCCTGTCTCGAAATTCCCTCTCGCTCCGCTATCTCCGACAGCGAGTAATCTTCACACACGCTCTGTTCCACAATGCTGCGCTGTTTTTCGGTCAACAGCTCCCCATAGGCATCCAGCAGTGAGCAAAGGAACACATGGTCCATAAAAGCATCTCCTTGCGCTTGCGCTGTAAAGGTTTTTTACTTTACAGCAGGGTTATTATATCAGATAAAGTCCCCGTGTCAAGCCCAAATATGCAATATATTTGCTCTGTTTTTGCCTTTTGCCCCATTATTTACAATATTTCTATAGCTCTGACACGGTTTTGTGCTATAATTAAACAAATACGGCAGGAATTTCGGGCTGTATGGATCCTATAAATAAAATCGGATTTTTTGCAACCTTTTGCCCGACATAAACGTATTATCAGTAGATAGGAGCGATCAAGCGGTGGATTTTGACGCCATATACACGAATTATTCCCGCATGGTTTACTGGGCGGCATATAATGTAACGAAAAACCATGATACCGCACTCGACGTATCGCAGGAGGTTTTTGTTCGTGTATTAAAGCACCTCGGCTCGTTAAAGGGCTACGACGACGCCCGAATAAAACGGTGGCTGTACCGTGTGGCGGTCAACGCAAGCCTCGACGTTCTTCGTAAGAGCAAGAGCGAAACGCTGTACGACGAACCGCCCTACGATGCGCCGACGTATTGCAGATCCGAGCTTCCCGAGGAGGCCGCCGAAAACAACGAGCAAAACCTCATCCTGAAGCGCTGCATAGACAAGCTTGACGAACATTACAGGGCCCCCGTTATGCTCCACTATTTTTCGGGACTCGGTTATTCCGAAATAGCCTCCATGCTCGGCGTTGCCGAAGGAACCGTTAAATCGAGAATTTCAAGGGCAAAAACAATGCTGGCAAGCGATTTGAAAAGGGAAGGTATTGATTATGGAACAAAAGGGCAATAAGCCGAACCTCGACACATTTGCCGATAACGATGCTTTGGATGAACTTCTGAAGCACTGTGCCGATTTTTCGGATAAAGCAATACCCTATGACGAGCTTAAAGCAGAAATATTGAAAGAAGATGCGCGCCGCAAAAAAAAGCAGAGGTCGCTACTTAACTATTGCTGTGCCGCAGCGTCTTTTGTCATACTGCTCGGCGCAGGCATTTTCGCATTGGGCGGACTGCCCGCAATGCACCCCGAAAAGAGCGACCTCGTCGATTCAATCGTCCAAAGCCCGGAACAGCAACCGGATCTCGATCCCTCTTTCAACACGCAGCCGGATACGGACTTTCCCAGAAAAGACGGCTACACCACCGAGACTTCTCCGATCGAGAGTGCCGGCTCCGATGCCGACAAGCGAGGTCCCTTCCTCGGTCTCGACAAGGAAGGCGACGCAGCAAAATGCAACTACACCTCGCTCGACAGCTTTTTATCCGAAGCCTCCGGCAAGGATTCTCCCCTTCTCAGGGACGGCCGCTGCTTTGTTCCGTCAGCCGCCGTCGAAAAATACGAGCTTGCGGGCATAGTCTGCGGAGACGCCGGCATTGCCTTCCATTTTTACTGCGGCAGCAACACCCGTGCGGCTGCAAAAGTCCCGACAGCGTCCGAAGATACGTTCTGCATCGTTTGGGAAAAATACAGCGACGCCCATTGGTTTAACATTGACAATGCGGTTGCCCTGGACAAAACTTCCTCTATATATGTATTGAAGGATTCCCCCAATTCCGACCGTTCGGATAAACTCCTTTCCGAGTACCGTTATCTTGTGCATCTCGGTGCGGACGGGGATATTTTCAGCGGAAGATTCCCCATCGGCATGACGGAAAACGAATGTGTCGGGCTGATGGAATTCGAGCTTGTTATGCTGAACACCGAAAGTCGCTGACATTGCGTCGGGCTTTGCGGGATACCGCATAATTTATTTAAAGAAAATTAACTTATTTTTGCGCTGGATGCTTTACGCCATGCAAAAAAAGATTTATAATATAATCTTGACAATATAGCATCATGAAAGGAATTCGTGCGTGTCAGGCGCACGAAAGTGGTCATAAATAATGAGTAAAACAACACGCAAAAGGAAGCGCAGAGTAAACGCCCCGCTGGCTGCGGCATGGATAGCTCTCACGCTTTCCGCCGTGCTGATGGTGGTTGTCGGCGTAATGATGTTTTTCGTGAAGGCGAGCGATGGCGATGTCTATGCCGCAATAGACGACGGCACCTTCTACGAGGGCATAAGCGTCAACGGCAAAAACATTGGCGGTCTTACCTATGACGAAGCATGGGAGCTTCTTTCCGAGGACGTCGACACCGCACTCCGTTCCGTTGGCATAAACCTCAAGGTTGGAGCTGACGCATGGCTGCTGTCGGCCGCCGATATAGGTATGTACTCCGACCTTGACGATGTGCTGTTCTCCGCAATGGCTCTCGGCAGGGACGACTCCGTTGTCAACAACGCAAAAAAGCAAAATGAGCTTAAGGAAAACGGCGAAAACTTCAACATCAGCTACAGTATCCACGAGTCAATCGCCCGTGATAAGCTCGCCGTCATCAACGAAGCGGTCTGCACACTGCCCATAAACGCAACCTGCACCCCCGTGTCGGTATCCGCCGAAATGAAGCCTACCTTCAACTATATAGACGGCGTTGACGGCAAGGTTTTGGACATAGACGCCGCATTGACTTCTCTTTCGGAGGCTGTGACTTCCGGTTCCTTCACTGCGACCATTGCTCCGGAAATGGTATATCAGGAGCCCGAAATAACGGTTGAAACGCTTAAAGCCTCCCTCACGCAAAGGTCTTATGCCACGACATGGTACGGCGACAGTTCCGCACACCGCAACAGATACCGCATCGCAAACGTCTTTAAGGCTGCCAGCATGCTCTGCGGCACGATGATAGAAAACGAAGCCGTATTCTCCTTCAACGAGTTCTTCGGTCCCCGTACCGAGGCGGACGGTTGGCAGCTTGCCCCCGGCATCGTTGACGGCGGCAGGTACGAGGATCAGCCCGGCGGTGGCATTTGCCAGGTATCTACCACTCTCTACAATGCGCTGCTGCTCGCCGGTCCCGAGATCGAGATCGTTGAAAGGCATAATCACTCCATCCGTGCAACATACGCCGACTACGGTCTGGACGCAACCGTTTCCTACGGCGGTCCCGACCTGGTTTTCAAAAACAACACCGGTGCTCCGATATACATATTTGCCTTCACCGACAACGAGAACTATATCACCCACATATATATTTACGGTCTGCCTCTTGAGGAAGGCGTGCGTTACGAGATAGAAGGCAAGCTCGACGAAACCATTCCTCAGCCCGAAAACTCCTATCAGGATATGCCGAACTGGCCCACGGGGTTTGAATACACGTTCATGAAGGGCAGAGAAGGTTACAAAGCCACAGCATATCGCTACAAGTACGTGAACGATCAGCTTGTGGATACCGAGGTGCTTTACAGGGATTATTACCGTGAAAAAGCCACGTTGATACAGCGCGGCGTTGGCGACCCGAACCTGCCCAAACCCCAGATAACCGGCTGAGCAACGCATATTTGTCATCAAAGAATCGGCTCGTCATCGGGCCGATTTTTATTGCAAAATACAGAAATAACGATTATAATGTAGCCGTAAAAAAGCAGCGAGGTGTATAGAAATGAATTATCAGGAACTGGCAAGTGAATCGGGTTTAACCTATCAAGTACCGTCGAAGCAGATTTTCTACGGAAAGATTGGCAGCTTTATGGTGACTCTGTCCCGCCGCTTGTCTGCTGTGAATGTGGCAATCGCTTTTGCAGGCAGCGAGGAGGCTGTATCGACCTTCTTCGGCCGGCTCAATATGTACAAGGGCAACACCAAAAACGGAGTGGCTCAGATTTTATACAAGGAAGGCTATGCGGTCGTGTCCTTCGTTGACACCTTCGGCACCAAAAAAAGAGTGCAAAGTTTTTTAATACAGCTTGCCGAAATGCTTCAAATTCCAGGCTTGCTGGGAACGGATAACTGCGGAATATGCAAAAACGCATTCGACCTTTCCACGAGCAAATACGCAAAGCTCATCAATTCAGAAGCGGTAGTGCTTGTTCACGACGCCTGCGTCAGGGGCGTTGAGACCGCCGAGGACGAGGCTATCCTCAAGCAAAAGGAAGAGGGAGAAAACATCGGCAGAGGCACACTCGGTGCTTTCCTCGGCGCAATCGTGGGCGCCATACCGTGGACCATCATTGCCCTGCTCGGCTATGTAGCAAGCATACTCGGTTTCGTAATGAGCCTGTGCGTCAAAAAGGGTTACGAGCTGCTCGGCGGCAAGGTTTGCCGCAAGAAGTTCTTCATAGTTCTCGTATTCAGCATTCTCTCCCTGCTGATTGCGCAGGCGGCAACCCAGTTTATATCCCTGCTCATGGTCATGAAGGAATACGGTCTGCCCATGAGCACCTTCGGACCGCTGGCAAATGCGCTCCTTACCGACAGCGAATACATAAATGAGGTTTTACTGAGCACACTGCTCGGATTTGTATTCGCCGTTTTGGGCTGCGTTGCGCTTCTGCGTGATACCTGGAAGGAAGCAAGCTCTCTTAAAACCAAATTCCTCGACGTGGAGTACCGTGAATAACTGCCAACCGAAAAATCGGGGCTGCGCACAGGCGCAGCCCCTTCCTTATTGTCGTTTCTATCCGTCAGGATTGCCTTTTTGTATCAAAGCCTCTGCCGAGAGAGTAGCCCTCTTTTTCAAAGACGCTCGTAACCTTTGAAGAAAAGCTCTTTACAAACTCAGCGTTCGACTCGGTTTTGTCGAGCATTGATATTACCTGCTCCGTAACGTCGGCGGTGTTGCCGGACGACATCATGCGTCTGATGGTATTTGCGGTTTCCTGCTCTTCCTCGCTAAGAAGCAGGTCATCACGCCTCGTGCCGGATTTGTATATATCTATCGCCGGGAAAATACGCTTTTCGGAGAGCTTCCTGTCGAGATGGATCTCCATGTTTCCGGTGCCCTTGAACTCCTCAAATACCATATCGTCCATACGGCTTCCGGTTTCGGTAAGGGCGGTTGCAATGACGGTAAGGCTTCCGCCGTTTTCTATGTTCCTTGCCGCACCGAAGAAGCGTTTGGGCTTATGTAATGCTCCCGGATCCATACCGCCGGAAAGCGTCTTGCCGGTGTTGGGTATCGTGAGGTTATATGCCCTTGCAAGCCTTGTTATGGAGTCGAGCAGAACAACGACATCCTTGCCGTGCTCAACGAGCCTCATCGAGCGTTCCATAACCATCTCGGCTATTCTCGTGTGATGCTCGGGCAGCTCATCGAAGGTGGAATATACAACCTCGCCGCTTATCGACCGCTGCATATCCGTTACCTCCTCGGGGCGCTCGTCTATGAGCAGTACGATGAGGTGTATGTCGGGATAGTTGGTGGTGATCCCGTTTGCAATCTGTTTCAAAAGCGTGGTCTTGCCTGCCTTGGGCTGGCTGACTATCATACCCCTTTGTCCCTTGCCAATGGGAGCGAGCAGATCTATAAGCCGTATCGCAAGACCCTTGCTCTTGCTCTCCATCGGATGCTCGAGGGTAAGGCGGAAATCCGGAAATACCGGAACAAGCTCGTCAAACGGCACCCGCAGCGATACTTCCTCCGGCTTCAATCCGTTTACTTCGTCCACGTACAGCAGTCCGAGGTATCTGTCACTGTCCTTTGTGGGTCTTGACCTTCCCTTTACGAGATCGCCGTTTTTAAGCCCGAAGCGCTTTATCTGAGCGACCGAGATATAAATATCGTTCGGTCCCGGCATATAGTTGTCACAGCGGAGGAATCCGTAGCCGTCCTGCATGACCTCAAGCACACCCTCTACCTCCTGGCACTCACCCGAGGCGAGCATGCTTGCTATTGCGGGGGTAAGACCTGTTTCGGGGTCTTTGATGTTTGCGGGATCCTGCATCTCGCTGACCATATATTGCTGTGACTGCGAGGGCTGCTGATAGTAATTCTGTCTGCGGTAATCGGTGTTGTATCCGCCATCCTGCTGCCGATAGTCGGAATTATAATTGTTCCTGTAGCCGTAGCTGTCCTGCTGGCGGTAATCGCCGCGCGAGTAATCGTTGTTTCGGGAATAACCGCTTCGATAGTCGTTTCGCTGGTATCCGCCGTAATTATCCTGCTGGCGGTAGTTGCTTCGATAGTTGTCCCTGCTGTATCCGCCCTGCCGCTGGGAATCGTTTCGGCTGTAATCGTCGCGGCTGTAGCTCCTTTGCTGATAGCTGTCCTGCCTGTTATAGCTCTGTCTTTGTTCGTACTGGGGTCTGGTGGTCTGCTGAATCGGCGAATATGATGTTCTGTTCTGCTGATAACTCGGAACGTAGCTCTCCTGCACCGGCGCCTGCACCGGTTTTTCGTTGGATGCGGCTGCGGTTTCCGTTTCGGCCGCGGTTTCTCTGCCGTCTGTGACGGGCGCATCGGAATAATCGTTTTCGGAGGCGGTCGCCGATTCGACCACTCCGCCCGCCATTATAATGTCGATCAATTCTGATTTTCTGTACTTGGTCGCCGCTTTTACACCCTGCAGCTTGGCAATGGTTCTGAGGTCGTTAAGACTTTTTTCAAGTAATATTTCCCTATCCAAATTTTACATCTCCTTTGACAAGTTCTGGTATGGATTCGACCTGAATGTTTAACTGTCCGGTCAAACCGGTGCTTGTAATGTTTTCAACCAAAATTAGACCCGACACCTATGCTCCGATCGCATAAGTTTCGGAAAATCCAGTTATTCTTACCAACACCTTCGATATGCCTTGATTTTACCACATTCTCGCCTATTGTCAACACTTTTTGCTTGCGATTTTCGGAAAAGGAGTACGACAAAAAAGGAACATTGTCATTTACGGCTTTATCAGAAAAAGATATGCCTGCGTAATTCATTTATCTATTGCATTGGCTGCGTAAAGGGAATATAATACTGTTTATCAAATAATTAAGGAGATGATCAGCCTGATGGATGGCGACAGTCCTATTCCCATACTTGCCTCCGCAGTTTCTGCCGACGCCCGGGGGGCTTTGCCTTTTTATATTATTCTCTTTGCTTTGCTTATAATCGGCGGTGCATATTTTGCCGGAGCCGAGATCGCTCTTGCATCGGTAAACAAGATCCGAATGATGAGCTATGCCGAAAACGGCGATAAGCGGGCAAAAAGGGTGCTTTATATCCACGACCATTTCGATAAGGCTCTATCGACCCTGCTTATAGGAAACAACATCATGCACATCGCCTGCGCAACGATCTCCACCGTTGTCGCCAAAAGTCTATGGGGCGAAAGTGCCGTCACCTACTCGACCATAGTGGTCACGCTTATAGTCTTTTTCATATCGGAAACGCTGCCGAAATACTACGCAAAGGCCTGCAACGAAAAATTTGCGCTTGCCATCTCGGGTTCGCTCGTTTTTCTGATGAAGCTTTTAACTCCTTTATCGTTCATTTTCACCCAGCTCAGCAAAAAGGTCAACAAGCCCTTTGCCGATGCCGCCGAGGAGGAGCTGACCGTAACGGAGGATGAGCTTCTCGACATTATAGAAACCGGCATTGAGGAAGGCGCCATCGACGAGGAGAAGGGCGACCTTATGCAGTCGGCGTTTGAGTTTTCGCAAACCCGTGTCAGCGACATTCTCACCCCATGGAGCAAGGTGCTTGCGGTGGGCAGCTCCGCCGATAACGACGAGATACTCCGTATTATATGCGGCAATATCCATTCAAGGATTCCGGTTGTAAATCCCGGCGGAGGCATTGACGGAATACTGAACATACGCCGCTTTATGCGGACATACATGAAGGATCCATCCAAACAGATAAAGCTCGACAGCAGCATAATTTCAAAGCCCTACTACGTTGTGCCGACCATGCCCGTCGATGAGCTTCTTCCCAAAATGAGCGAGGCGCGCACACACATAGCCATCGTTTCAAACGACAACAAAATCCCTCTGGGGATAATAACCATAGAGGATATGCTCGAGGAGCTCGTCGGCGAGATATACGACGAGGATGACCCGGGCGAAGTACAGGGGGTAATAAAATGAACGAAGGTCCCCTGCTGTACTATATCGCAATAGTTGTTCTTATTGCACTTTCCGCATTTTTCTCGGGTTCGGAAATTGCCTATACCTCGGTCAATACCAAAAGGCTCCGTGCCAACTACGAGAAAAAGCCCACGCCCAACAGAAAAGCAGCGGTCGCCGTCAGCGAACGCTACGACATGGCGCTGTCAACCATACTGATCGGAAACAACCTTGTCAACATCTCGTCGTCGTCCATTGCGACGCTGATCGTTCTGCATCTTTTGGGCGACGGCTACTCATGGGTCGCCACGGTCGCAATGACGCTTCTGCTGCTCACCTTCGGCGAAATTTTACCCAAGGTCGTGGCCTCATCCGTAGCGGAGGGCTTTGCAACGGTCGTTTCCATTCCGCTCCGCATACTCATGTTTGTTCTTTGGCCGATCGTTGCGCCGCTTATGGCACTTATTAAGCTGATAGCGAAGCTGTGGGAAAAGGACAGCGAAGAAACGACCCCCAAAGTCACCGAGGATGAGCTTGAGATATTCATAGAGACGGCGGAGGATGAGGGCGTAATTGACGAGGAAAGGAGCGATCTGCTTCAATCCGCCCTGGAGTTCGACGACGTACTTGCGTACGAGGCGCTTACGCACAGGGTTGACCTTGTCACCATCGACATTGACGATACTCCCGAGGAAATAATGCAGACGGTATCCTCCTCACCCTACACGAGGATCCCCGTCTATCAGGACACGATAGACAACATTATCGGCATACTGCACCTGAACCATCTTTATAAATCCATGGTGTGCGGTCGGAAGCTCGACATCAAAGACTCCCTCATGCCCGCAAACTTCGTACACAAGACCATGCCTATGCCGGATGTTCTTGCCGTTATGAAGAAAAAGCAGTGTCACATGGTTATCGTGACCGACGAGTACGGCGGAACGATGGGTGTATTGACCATGGAAGATGTTTTGGAGGAGCTTGTCGGAGATATTTGGGACGAGTCGGATGAAATTGTAGATGCAATGACACAGATCGACGAATGCACATACGATGTTGATGGCGATATGAGCATCTATGATTTCCTTGACGAGATGGACATAGACGACCGTGACTTTGACGACAGCAACGCCACTCTCGGCGGCTGGGCGATAGAGATGATCGGCGGCTATCCCTCAAAAGGCGACACCTTTACCTATGAGAATTTGACCTTAACCGTAACGAGCCTTTCAAGGCACCGTGTCGAGAGGCTCACCGTAAAGGTCGGACCGAAGGAGGAGCCCGAGTCCGAGGACTGAACCGTGTTTGCAGTAAATAGCAAAATCCCCCTTTTCGAGGGGGATTGTTTATTCCTGTTCCTGCATTAAATCTCAATTACAGCCTTGCAACATGGCTGTCTCGTGCCGCCTGTGCAACGGCGGCCGCAACCGTCCTGCCCACACGCTCGTCAAATGCCTTCGGGATAATGTATTCGGGCGAAAGCTCCTCGTCCGAGATAAGCCCTGCGATGGCGTATGCCGCCGCCAGCTTCATATCATCGTTTATATCCCTCGCTCTTACGTCAAACGTACCTCTGAATATTCCGGGGAACGCAAGCACGTTGTTTATCTGGTTCGGGAAATCCGATCTGCCCGTTGCGATCACTTTTGCGCCGCCGAGCTTTGCATCGTCGGGGAATATCTCCGGCGTGGGATTTGCGCAGGCGAATACTATCGCATCCTTTGCCATCGTGCGAACCATATCCACGCTTACGGTATTCGGCGCAGAAACGCCGATAAATACGTCCGCACCCGCAATAACATCAGCAAGGGTTCCCTTTTTCCGTGCCGGATTGGTTATATGCGACATTTCCTCCTTAATGGGGTTCATGCCAACTTCTCTGCCGGCATAGATCGCACCGTTTCTGTCGCAGAGCGTAATATCCTTTATGCCGTAGGTCAAAAGGAGTCTGCATATAGATATGCTCGCCGCACCCGCTCCGTTGATAACGACCTTTACAGCTTCCTTTTGCTTGCCAACCACCTTGAGGGCGTTGATTATTCCGGCAAGCGTTACGACCGCCGTGCCGTGCTGGTCATCATGGAAGATCGGAATGTCGCACTTTTCCTTGAGCTTTTTCTCTATTTCAAAGCATCTCGGTGCGGCAATATCCTCGAGGTTTACACCACCGAAGCTTCCCGAAATAAGATAAATGGTGTTGACTATTTCATCCACATCCTTTGACTTTATGCACAGCGGGAACGCATCCACGTCACCGAAGGCCTTGAACAGGACGCATTTCCCCTCCATAACGGGCATTCCCGCCTCGGGGCCTATATCGCCGAGCCCCAAAACCGCCGTGCCGTCCGTAACGACAAGGCACATATTATGACGTCTTGTCAGATCATAGCTTTTCTCAACATCCTTTTGTATTTCAAGACATGGCTGTGCAACCCCGGGCGTATATGCAAGAGAAAGATCCTCCTTCGTCTTGACGGGTACGGTTGCGACAACCTCAATTTTGCCCTTCCATTCGTTATGCAGTTTCAGCGATTCTTTTGCGTAATCCATAAATATCCTCCTATTATCCTTCAAACGGGAAAACATACGGGAGCTTCAGCGCATCCCTTACCGCCACAAGGTCCGCCTGAACGCCCTTGTTGACCGGAACACCCTTATCCTTGCGCTCCAGCCATACGAGATATTCCTTCTCACCGGCGGTGTAAATGCGCTCCTGCCCGGGCGCCTTTTTGGATGCACGCAATGCTCTCAGTATGTCGCCGCAAATTTTCTTGAACTCCTCACGCCCGACAAATGCCTCAGGGTCTATTACGAGGAAGAAATGCCCAAGATGATACGGCCTTTTGTTGCCATTTTCATCTATGCCCGTGAGCATTTTCAAATAGCTGCCGGCCTGAAGCGCCGCAGAAAGCACCTCTACCACCGTGGCATAGCCATAGCCCTTGTATCCCGCAAGCTCCTCGCCGATTCCGCCGAGCGGCGCAAGCGCAGCCTTTCCCGTGGTCAGGTCAACCAGAATTTGATCGCTGTCGGTGAGCGCAGAGCCGTCGTTTCCGATAACCATGCCTGCCGGCGTATCCTTGCCGCTTCTTGCGTAATATTCGATTTTGCCTCGCTGTGTAATAGACGTGGCGCAGTCCAGCACGAACGGGAACTCCTCATCCGTAGGCAGACCGATGGTAAGGGGATTTGTACCCAGCATATTCTCGACGCCGAACGTCGGAGCGATGGACGGACGGGCATTCGTTCCGGTTATGCCTATCATGCCCTCCTTCGTCGCCATCGTTGCCCAGTAGCCGGCAATGCCGTAGTGCGTGGAATTTCTCACTGCTATCATGGACAGGCCGAATTTCTTCGCCTTTTCGATAGCCATCTCCATCGCTTTGTGGCTGGCAACCATTCCCATGCCGTCATGTGCGTCAATCACCGCAGTGGTGGGCGTTTCCTTTATAATTTCCAGCTCGGTAACGGGCTTTTGTATGCCTGCGATTATTCTGTCGATATAAATCGGTTTAAAACGGTTGCATCCGTGGCTTTCGATGCCCCGCCTGTCCGACTCCATAAGCACTTCGGCACAGATCTCCGCATCCCTCTCGGGTACGCCGTAGCCGATAAACGCATCTTTAATAAAGCTTCCTATAAGCTCCCACGAAACGTACGGTCTTGTTTCCATGTTTCTCTCCTCTTTTTCCTCATTTTGTAAAAAGGGGGGTAAAAGCCCCCTTATGCAAGCTCAATCATTCATCGTCATCGTCGTCTAATTCCATCTCGTTCCTTTTGCGCCTTCTGCTTTTGAAAAAGCTGAACAGCCGATGTCCGTCGTCTTCGTCGTCCTCATCCTCGTCATCGTCATCCGGAAACTCCTCCCTGTCCTCGTTCGTGGATCTGGGCATGGTGATCCGGGGCTCGATTGCTTTGACGGAGCTTGTATCGACGGGCAGGCGTATGGGTTCTTCGACGGCTTCCTCCTCAACGGGAGGCTCATTCTCCGACAGTCCGGCCTGTTCCTGCTCCGAGATTATCTGATTTATCGGTTCCTCAAGCGTCTGCACACGCTGCTCCGGTCTGTTTGCGGGGATCTGCATATCCCTGACCTCGAGTGCGTCCCTGTTGCCTTCGACCATCTCGATGTATTTTCCGAGGTATCCGCTGATGTCTGCAAGGATGTTGTCGGCATATATTTTGGCGTTGTCGAATATCTCGTTTGCCCTGTACTCCGCCTTTGCGCGGAGTATCTCTGCACGGCGGTTCGCCTCTTTCATAACATCGCTCTCGTCGAGCATAGTGTTTCTCTCACGAACCGCTTCCTCCATGATAGCCTCGGCCTTTGCCTTCGCCTCACGTAGCATTGCGGTCGCCCTTGAGGTTGCATTGCTCACTATCTCCTCGGCATCGTTCCTCGCCTTTTCAAGCATAATGGATGACTCCGACTCGGCTTTTCTCATTATAAGCCTTGCATTGTCGTCGGCAACGCCCTTCGTGCGTTCCGCATAGGAGTCTGCGCTTGCGACCGTCTTTTCCGCCTGAGACAGCACGCTGTTGGCCCTTCTTATGTCCTCGGGTATGACTACCTTCATATCGCCGAGTATATCCCTTATCTCCTCGATATCAACAATGCGTTTTTCAACTCCGCCGAATTTCGGGCGAGGGCTTTCATCGATTAAATCTTCAAGCTGATTTATTACTTCGATGATCCTGATGTCAAGTTCGTTTTCACCCATTTTTGCACAACCTTTCGATGATGATTTTTCGATTTATTTCAGGCACAAAGCCTTCTATACTACATCCGTATGAGGCAAGCTCCCGCACCGCCGACGAGCTTATGTGCATCAATTCGGGAGCCGAATTGAGATACACGATCTCGAGATCGGGACAGAGCCTTTTGTTTATCGTTTCCATCTGCCTCTCGCTCAGATAGTCCGAGCTGTCACGCAGGCTTCTGATTATGACCGACGCACCGTACTGCTTTGCGCAGTCCACAAGCAGCCCGTCAAACGAGATCACCTCTATATTACTTTCGCCGTCCAATGCCGCACGTATCATATTTATGCGCTCATCCATCGTAAATGCGGAGCGCTTCGATGCGTTTATAAGCACCGCAACGTACAGTTTATCAACAACGCGGGCGCTCCTCCTTGCAATGTCAAGGTGTCCCAGCGTGAACGGATCGAAGCTTCCCGGAAAAATACCCTTAATCATCCTGCAACCTCCTGAGCAGCGATATGACCACCTTGCCGTAGCTGCGCTCCTTCTCCAAGCCGATACCGTCCGGCAGCTTCAGCCCATTTTGCCTGTCGTGCTCGACAACAATCAGTCCGTCCGCCGAAAGCAGCTCCAATGCGGCGATTTTTTCCAATGCCTCCGATGCAAAGCCCGAGGCATACGGCGGGTCAAGGAAAATAATATCGAAGCTCCTCCCCTGCCTTTTGTACAAATTGAGCGCATCCGTATAATTCAGCGATGTAACCGAAGTATCGGCGGCAAGCCCAAGTGCAGCTATGTTCTTTTTGATCAGTTCGGCGCACTCCCGTGAGCTGTCGTTAAAGACCGCATATTTTGCGCCCCTTGACATTGCCTCCAGCCCGAGATTCCCCGACCCCGAAAAAAGATCCAGCACATTGCGTCCGAAAATCTCAAACTGGATCATTCCGAACAGGGCTTCTTTTACCCTGTCGAGCGTCGGTCTTGTATCCATGCCTTTGGGTGTGTCAAACGTTCTGCCTTTGAGCGTCCCTGCAATTATCCGCACTTTTGCCCTCCTGCCTCATCTTATGCTATTTTAGCACCATCTGCAAGGTTTTGGCAACAGCATTCGAAGAATGTTTGGTAAAAAGCCGCCTTTTTTTGGTTTTGGCAAAGCTTTGTGCGCAGTTGTGAAGAAATATTTAATATTTTGATAACATTCGCATAAACAGCTTGCCAAGTGCCAGAAACAAGTGTAATATTATGTTAACGAAAAGCCCGAAAATGTACGGCGAGCGTTTCCCCGCCCGGCATTTTGTGCGCAAGCATATATACCTGCGGCTGCGTTTGCGCCTGTGCTTTTTAATCCCACTGACAAGGAATATTTGTCGAACCTTATGAGAAGAAAAATAAGATACCTGAACCCCATAATTTCGATAGGCATCGACGTGCTTATGATAGGTGCGGTGCTGCTTACGTTTGCCCTGTTCCATCATGTTCTGCGTTTTGAATCGGAGGAGCCCGTGGTTTTGCCCACGCCAACTCTTGTGCCGACGGTCTTCAGAACCCCTTCCCCCACGCCGGACGCAACGAGCACGCCCACCCCCGAGCCAACGATAGACGCAGATACCTCGGGCACGTTCGGCATGAAATTTTATGATAAATTTACCGAGGAGGGCGAGACCGTCCTGGAGGATATGCGCTATATAAGCCACGACGTTTCCATCACCGTCGAAAAGGTATCGGAAACCGACCTGACGTACTATGTTGCGGACATATATATCCGTGACATTTCCTGCTTCCGCACCGCATTTTCATCCGGCGACATCAACGGCACGAAGCGAAAGCGCATAACCGAGCTTTCCAAGGAGGTCGGCGCAATACTCGCAATGTGCGGAGATTTCTGCAACGTATCGCCGTCAACGCCCGGCATAATAGTCAGGAACGGCACCCTTTACAGGGATGAGGTGGCGAGGAACAGCGACCTTTGTGTGATGGACTACAACGGAAATTTCATACTGCTTGAAAGCGGCACATACACTTTGGATGACGTGTTGGCCCTATCCCCGTACCAGACATGGTGCTTCGGTCCCAACCTCGTTAAGGACGGCGAGCTGATGCAGGACTTTGACAAAATCGGCATAAAGGGGCTTAATCCGAGATCCGTCATCGGCATATATGAGCCGGGGCATTACTGTTTCGTGCTCGTTGACGGGCGGCAGGGCAGCTATTCAAGGGGCTTGGATCTGTATAAGCTGGCGGAGCTGATGTACAACCTCGGCTGCACCGACGCCTACAATCTCGACGGCGGACAAAGTGCGGCAATGTCGCTGTATCACGGCATAGTAAATCAGCCCTACAACGGCGGACGCAGGCTCGGAGACATCGTTTACATCGCCGATATGACCCGGGAGGAGGAGTAATATGTTCAGAAAAACGGCTCCGCACATTCTTATAATTTTTTCCGTTGTAATAGTCGTTTTGGCAATACTCGACGGCTTTAACCCCATGATGGCGTTTTGGGCCAGCAACATCACCAAAACACTTTGCATAATTTTCGGGCTTTTTTGCCTGATATACGGCATAGACACCGTAATACACCGCTATAAGACCGCCCTCATCCGCAAGCTGCGCCGCAAAAAATAAGCTTCGTACGTTTTTTGCGTTCATGCAGTTTCGTTCCTGCATTCGCCGCATACTAAAGATAAAACCGTTGGAGCTTATATGAAAGAACGCATAAAAAACTTCAGGGCAAAGCACGAAACGCTATATCAGCTTTTGCTGTTCACGCTTTTGAGCGGAGTGGCGACGATAGTGGATTTTGCGGTATTCTCCGCACTTAATTATTGGCTGCTCGTACCGATAAAAAGTGTGCCGTTCAGCTGGTGGATACTGGATTACTCCGCCTCAAACGGCGGACTCGGCGGTTTTATCGCCACCGCAGCAGCGTATTTGGCGGCACAGACGGCAAACTTTTTTGTCCAGCGCAAGGGAACCTTCAAAGCGAACAACAATCCCGTTGCAAGCGGCATTATGTATTTTGCGATGGTGATTGCGATTTGGTTTTTGCAGCTTTATCTCGGCGGGGTACTGATGGGCTTTTTCGGGAAACTGCTCGGGCAGACGCTCGGGGATTTTGCCGCCCGTATAGCAAACAATACCGTTTCGTTTGCCATACAGTTCCCCCTCAACAAATTCGTAATTATGCGAAAATCCGATAAAACAAGAGAGTAAACGTGAGGTTTTTATGTACGAAACGATTCAAGGCATTGCCAAAAGGCACGGATTTGAATTTTTGGCGTTTTTGGACGGCAAGAAGGTCGTTCCGCTCAATGCGGATTCGCCCATCATCCACAAGGTCGTACTGCTTGCCGGCTACCCCTACGCCCCTCACGCCGCCGACGAGCGGATCCCGGCATATTACCTTGCCTCCAACAGGGCGTATGCGTCCGGCAAAAGGCTGCTCGAGGAGCTGCAGGGCATCGACCCCTCCGCCTCCTCCGCCGACATAAAGATAAAGCGCTCCGCCGAAAATCTCGGTGCTGCACGCATCGGAAGAAACGGGCTTTTGCATACTCCCGACTTCGGAACAAGGCTTGTATTTATGGCGATAGGGCTGAACTGTGTTGAGCCGCTTGACTATACGCTTGACTATGAAAATTCATGCGGAAACTGCGGCGCCTGCAAGCTTGCCTGCCCCGCACACGCCATAACCGATGACGGCGTGGATTATTCCAAATGTATGAGGGCATATATGAACTCAGCCGACCATCCTGACGAGATCAAGGAACGGCTGACAACATTCATGGGCTGCGAAGTTTGCCAGGTGGTCTGCAGACACAATTCACACCTTGCCGCGGTCGAGCCCGATGAAGCGGTGAAGGAGGCGTTCGACCTCAAAGCTCTGCTCAGCGGCGACTGCAATGCGGCACGCGCGCTCGTCGGAAAAAACAAAAGCGGAAACGGCAAGCTGACTGCAGAGGCAATAGCCTTTGCGAAACGTCTGGACGGATATGACGACTTGGTAAAAGGCTGCCTCAGCTCGGAGTTTGACGCCGTCGTAAACGCCGCAAAATGGTATTTTGACGATAAGCAATGAGAGCAAAAAGGGAGCCGCAAAAAGCTCCCTTTCCTAATTCGTTCCGCCGCCTTTACAGCAGAAGCTGTACCAGCAGCAAACCCACAATACCCGGTACGCCGAATATTCCGACGATAACCGCCTTCCACCAGGTTATCTCGATTGTAATACCGATAAGTCCCCCGAGAAAGTTAAACAGAAGAAGCAGTACGAAGCCTATTACAGCATTGACGAAAAGCTTCCACATTATCTTGAACGGCAGCGAAAGCAGCTTGAACACAAGGAAAATTACAAGTATTACCGCCAAAAAGCTTAAAATCGAACCGAGCATTTAATACCTCCGAAATAGTTAATATTCGCCTCTGATGTAGGCTTCCTGTTCCTCCGTCAGCTTGTCGAGACCAAGGCCCATTGCCGAGATCTTCAGCATCGCAACCTCTCTGTCGATCTCATCGGGAACGTTATAGAGCGAGGGCTTCATTTTTGCACCGTGGTCCATTACGTATTTTGCGCTCAGCGCCTGGATCGCAAACGACAGATCCATTATTTCCGCCGGATGACCGTTGCCCGCAACGATGTTTACTAGGCGTCCGTCTGCCAATACGTTTATGACCCGTCCGTCCTTCATGCGATAGCCCTCGATAAAGGGTTTCCTTTCGTCGATGCCGACCGACATCTCCCTGAGATCGTCCTTATTAAATTCAACGTCGAAATGACCTGCATTGGCAAGCATGGCGTTGTTTTTCATCTTTTCAAAATGTCTCTTGACAATAACATCCTTGCAGCCCGTTGCGGTTATGAAAATGTCGCCGAGCGGGCTTGCCTCGTCCATCGTCATGACCCTGAAGCCGTCCATCGCCGCCTCAAGCGCACGGTAGGGATTGACCTCGGTTATGATAACGTTTGCGCCAAGTCCCTTTGCACGCATGGCGATTCCGCTTGAGCAGAAGCCGTATCCGGCGATGACAACGGTTTTGCCGGTGACCATGTTATTGGTCGAATACATTATTCCGTCCCACACGGATTGACCCGTGCCGTGCCTGTTGTCAAACAGATGCTTGCACTGGGCGTCGTTTACCGCCATCATCGGGAAGCGGAGCGTTCCGGCCTTTACCCTCGCCTTCAGTCTGTGTATTCCCGTGGTGGTTTCCTCGCAGCCGCCTATCAGGTTTTTGGCATACTCGGGATGCTCATCGAGAAGCGAAACAAAATCTCCTCCGTCATCAATTATTATATGCGGACAAAAATCGAGCGTTGCAAGCTGATGCTGCCTGTATTCCTCCTCGGTCGCACCGAACCACGCATGTACCTCCATTCCGAGCGATGCAAGCGCCGCACACACATCATCCTTCGTGGAAAGCGGATTTGAGCCGGTCACCGCAACCTCTGCGCCGGCCGCCCTCAGCAGGAG
>JAEDJH010000046.1 GCA_016296415.1 Clostridia bacterium
TATGAATGGCACAAAGGTTGCCGACCTTGTTACTATTTCCGGTGATGTACATCATATTTTCCCGCGTGCATACCTCAAGAAAAATGGTGTAATAAGTAAAACCAAATATAATCAGGTCGCAAACTATATTTATCTTGATACGCAGGTAAATAAGGCAATCAGCGATGATGCGCCCACCGTATATTTTGGAAAGGTAAAACGGCAATGCGAAACGAAACTGATTGAGTTGGGGAATATTGCGGATGCAACATTGCTTGCCGCCAACCTTGCAGAAAACTGTATTCCCGAAGACACCGATACAATGAATGTGAGTGCATACGATGACTTTCTCCGTGAACGCCGCAAGATGATGGCGGCTTTGATCGAGAGGTATTATAAACGATTGTAGTGCAGAATTGGGAACAAACTTCCCGATCTTTCCCCCTATGCCAAATAACTACCATATCGGCGGAGAAATTTGTGCAAAGTCGAAATAACTGTATTTTTTAACAATCGGGACAAGGCTCGATTGACGGGAGGATAATATGGAGAAGAAAATACAGCGTGTCAAGCGCATGGAAACGCTCCTCGATCGGGGCAATGCGGCGGTGGCGGCGCTTTTGGAGGCTGTCGAGGCGTATTTGGAGGAAGAAGCTTCGATTCGGGAACTGGAAGCCTACTATTTGGGCAGGGAATGGCGTGAGGATTTTGAGGCAGACGAAGCCGGTATGTTTCCAAGCGGTATGAAACGGGGCGTTTTGTCGGAGGATGCCGTTTACAATCTGCTTGCGGACGAGGAACATCTGCGGATATTGATGACGCAGGTAGCACAGCTGTTGGAAAAAAGACGGGCAACAGCGGGTGAGGAATAACCCGTTTCGTATCACCTGCGAATTGCCGGATGATGACAGGCAGCTTATATGACAAGGAATGAGGACAGAGAAAGGCATCGCCGGAGCGATGCCTTTTTTGCGGGGCTTTTAAGCCCTCGTGTTGGTTTTGATTTATCAGACAATACCCTGTGCGAGCATTGCATCGGCAATCTTCATGAAGCCTGCGATGTTGCCGCCTGCAACGAGGTTGTAGCCGAGGCCGTACTGCTCTGCGGTGTCGGCGGATACCTTGTGGATGTTGTACATGATGGTCTTGAGCTTCTCGTCAACTTCTTCTCTGGACCAGCTGAGGCGCTCGGAGTTCTGGCTCATCTCGAGGGAGGAAACAGCAACGCCGCCTGCGTTAACAGCCTTGGAAGGAGCTACGATGAGGCCCTCGTTCATGAGGTAAGCGAGAGCTTCGTTGGTGGTGGGCATGTTTGCAACTTCGATGTAGTACTTGGTACCGTTGTTGCGGATTGCCTCTGCCTCGGGCATGCCGATCTCGTTCTGATATGCGCAGGGCATGCAGATATCGAACTTGCGGCCCCAGGGCTTCTGCTTCGGGAAGAACTCTACGCCGAACTTGTCTGCGTAATCCTGTACGCGGTTGCGGCCGGAAGCACGCATCTCGAGCATATAGTTGATCTTCTCTTCGGTGACAACGCCGTCCGGATCGTAGATGTAACCGTCGGGACCTGCGAGGGTGACGACCTTTGCGCCGAGCTCGGCAGCCTTCTTGGCTACGCCCCAGGAAACGTTACCGAAGCCGGAGATACCGATGATCTTGCCTTCGATGGTGTCGTTCTCATGCTTGAGAACTTCGTTAAGGTAATAAACAGCACCGAAACCGGTTGCTTCGGGACGGATAAGGCTTCCGCCGTAGGAGAGACCCTTGCCGGTGAGAACGCCGTTCTCGTAAGCGCCGACTATGCGCTTATACTGACCGAAGAGGTAGCCGATCTCACGTCCGCCAACGCCGATATCGCCTGCGGGAACGTCGATGTTGGGACCAATGTGACGGTAGAGCTCGGTCATGAAGGCCTGGCAGAAACGCATGATTTCGCCGTCGCTCTTGCCGTTGGGATCGAAGTCGGAGCCGCCCTTACCGCCGCCGATGGGGAGGGAGGTGAGGCTGTTTTTGAAGATCTGCTCGAAGCCGAGGAACTTCAAAACGCTGAGGTTTACGTGGGAAGCGAAGCGGAGACCGCCTTTGTACGGGCCGATTGCGCTGTTGAACTGTACCCTGTAACCACGGTTTACCTGTACGTTGCCGTTGTCGTCAACCCAGGATACTCTGAACTGGATTGCTCTTTCCGGCTCGGTCAGTCTTTCAAACAGAGCGGTGTTCTGATACTCGGGGTGCTTCTCAACAACAACTTCGAGGGATCTGAGTACCTCTTCGACTGTCTGCAGGAACTCGGGCTCGTTAGCGTTGCGCTTTCTTACCTTTTCCAATACTTCTTCAATGTAAGCGTTCACGGAAATTACCTCCATCAAGTAATACAAATATTTTCCATACCATAAAAACCTATGGTATATTGCGGTATTTATCCCGCTAAAATAATCTTATTACCCGACCTATCCATTGTCAAGCTAATAAGGATAATATAATTTCTATAATCTTCAAAAAATATCTTTTTTGACGTTTTACCCCCCGTAATTTTACGCTTTGGGACGAAACTTCTCCGTAAAATCGGAGATCCATGCGTCGTCAGGGGACTCGATGACCGAAAAAGGCTCTCTCATCGTTCCGTCGTCGGGGAAGATGTAGAGGGTGACGGTACGCCGTTCGCCCGCATGAGTCCTGAGATAAAACAGCGCATAGGGTACGTAGCCGTCACGGTAAATGAGCACCGTGGCTATGCCGGAATCCTGCCTTTGCAGGCGTGAATAGTGTGCGTCTGCAATAAAAGGCACGCTTGCCTCCGCCGTGAAGCCCTCCGAATCGGTGATCAGCCGATCGCCGGTTTCGGGTATGACCACTGCGGCGCCGGATACCGGCTTGCCCGAAAAGCCGTCCTTTACACATACGGTGAGCGTGAAAGCTTCCTTTTTTGGCAAAAAAACGCAGCCCGCCAGAAGCATTGCTGCCGCCGCAAGCACCGAAACGACCGCTATAAATGTAAAATTTCTTCTAATTGTCACGAAAACAGACCTTTCCGCATTATGTTCTTTTGTAATCTATGCCGATATGTGTTATAATTATTTATTAAAATGCGTTCTAAAGGAGATACGACTATGGAAAAGGCTCGTATTCGGTTGGATTATAACGGCATGATGAGCGAAAATGTCGGTAAAAACGGCATAACGCCCGAGGAGCTGGAGGCAAACAGACCGCTGTACGAAAAAGCGGCAGCCGCAATGCGTGAAAAGCGCAGCATGATGAAGTGGCGTGAATTGCCGCATAATCAGGGCGATACGGTTAAGGAAATAAAGCGCATCGCCGAAAAGATAAGAAGCAGCTGCGAGAGCTTCGTTATACTCGGCATCGGAGGCAGTGCGCTCGGTCCGATAGCGGTGCATCAGGCGCTGTGCCATTTGAGATACAACGAGCTTCCAAGGGAAAAAAGAAGCGGGCCGAGGCTTTATGTTGAGGACAACGTCGATCCCGAAAGAATGAGCTCCCTGCTCGACATTATAGACCCGTCCGCCACGGTTTTCAATGTGATAACCAAATCGGGCAGCACCTCCGAGACCATGTCGCAGCTTTTGATCGTTTCGGATATGCTGAAGCGGACTGTCGGCGAGGGCTGGACGGAGCATATAGTTGCCACGACCGACGAGAAAAAGGGGAATTTGATAAAAATAGCGGGCGAGCTTGGGCTTGAAACGCTGTGCGTTCCCGACGGCGTCGGCGGACGCTTCAGCGAGCTTTCGCCCGTGGGACTTTTGTGTGCGGCTGTGTGCGGAATAGACATAGACGCCCTGCTGGACGGTGCGAGGTTTATGGACGAGCTTTGCGAAAACGGCAATATCTTTGAAAATCCCGCATATATGTCGGCGGCACTCGAAGTGCTTGCAATGAAGAAGGGCTGCAACATCTCAGTCATGATGCCCTACGCCGACTCGCTCAAATTTATGACGGACTGGTATGCGCAGCTTTGGGCGGAGTCGCTCGGCAAGCTTGCGGATAACGATGGCAGAATCGTCAGAACGGGGCAAACGCCGGTCAAGGCGATGGGCGTTACCGACCAGCATTCGCAGGTACAGCTGTACACCGAGGGTCCGTTTGATAAAACGGTCACTTTTGTCGGCGTGGATAAATACCGGACAGAGGTGAAAATACCGCACGCATTCGACCATATACCGAACGTTGCGTTTTTAAGCGGTCATACGCTGAACGAATTGATAAAGGCGGAGCAGGCGGCGACGGAGTATGCGGTGAGAAAGAGCGGTCATCTGTCAAAGACGATCACCCTGCCCGAAGTGAACGCTTTCACCGTCGGACAGCTTTTGTATATGCTTGAGGTGCAGACGGCGTTTGCGGGCGAGCTTTTGAATATCAACGCATTCGACCAGCCCGGCGTTGAGGAGGGCAAGAATGCGACCTATGCGCTTCTCGGCAAAGAGGGCTTTGAGGAAAAGCGTGCGGAGCTTGAAGCCGAAACAGCAAGAAACAGCAGATTTGTGATATGATTTGCAGGCGGTATCAGACCGCATCGGAGGTTTAGTTTGAAAAAGGTTATTACCGTATTATTGGCATTTTTGATGCTGGCGGCGTGCGTTGGATGCGGCGAAGCAAAGCCTACGGAGGCACAGCCCACCGAAACGCCCGACCCGACGGAGACTCCCGTGCCGGCGACCGAGGCGCCGAAGATAAACGAGAAAATAGGCTTTATCGCAAGGGATGACGGCGATATAAAGTCCGCCGCAATGATGCACGGCTTTTTAAAGACGGCGGAGCTTCTGGACAGACCGTCGGTGCTGCTTCGATACGAGGGCACAGGGGCAAAGGCTGCCGTGGAAAAGGCGCTCGAGGAGGGCTGCAAGGGAATACTCATAAGCTATGACGGCGGAAAAAACGCCGATGCGATAGCCTATGCAAAGGAAAACGGAATGAGCGTCGTTGTGCCTTACGACCGCTGCGACGATGAAAACGTGGATGCAAATGCTTACGCCTATGACGAAAACAGGGCGGAGGAGATCGCCCTCAGCATGGGCAACCGCATGAAGGAAAGGGACCTCAAGACGGGCTATGTGCTTGTTTACGGCAAGGAGCCCGATGCGGTGTATAATGTGCTGAAAAGCGTTTTTGCCGAGCATTATCCTCAATACGGCGTTATTTCGTTCACGAGAACCGCCGCCGCGGAGGAGGACGCAATAGCGGAGCTTTCGCAGTTTATACTGTTTAACCGTTATATAAAGGGTCTTGTTGCGGCAGACAGCGAGGACACGGTGGTTGCGTACAAGGCAAGACAGAGGGCGATAAACGATTTCAGGAAAAACGGCACGCCGGAGGTTTCACCTACACCTACCCCCGACCCTGCAGCGACGGCGGCACCCGATGCAGCGTCGGATATGCCGGCGTATTCCGAAAGCCTGCTTAAAACCATACTCATAAGCGTGTACGGAATGAATATAAGCGACGAAAGCATGGAGCTGCTGTCCGACGAGGATATATATGCGCTGAGCATAGAGCCGTTCTATGAGTCCGCCGTTTACTCCACAATGCTGCTTGACAGGCTGCTCATAGGGGACGAGGTGGAAACGTCGATAAGGATAATGTACCCGATCGTCAAGATAGATACGTATGAGCAGTATTTGCTTATTTACGAGGAAATAAAGGATATGTTCGGACTTTCCGGAGCGGAGGAATGATCTGACGGGTGAGCAGAAAACGGGAAAGCATAATAGCGCACTTTGACTGGTTCACGCTGGTGACGGTGTTTGCCCTGGTAGCCTTCGGGCTGATAAGCCTTGCGAGCATAATGGCAACTCCGTTTACCGGCGAGGAGCAGGGGCTGAGTGCGTACGTGGAAAAGCTGAATCTCGAATACGTTGTGCGGCAGGCGCAGAATTTTATGGTGGGTCTTGCCGCTATGCTTGTTATACTCGTTTTCGACTATGAGATTTACAAGCCTCTCATAAACTACGCATACATAGGTATAATTGCACTGCTGGCGCTTTTGTACGCCGTCGGTGCGGTAAGGGGCGGCGCTCAGGCGTGGTTTGCGCTCGACAGGCTGAACCGGGCACTGCAGCCTTCGGAGATAGGCAAGGTTGTTTTGATAATAATGCTGTCCAAGTACGTGTCAAAGGGCATGGAAAAGACGGGAAAGCTGCACAGCTTCAAGGATATAGCCATCGCCCTCGGCGTTGCGCTTTTGCCGATAGGACTTGTCGCCGTTCAGCCGGACCTCGGCACCGCCGCCGTTTATGCGGTAATAATGATTTTCATTTTGTTTATCGGAAGGATAAGCTGGCAATGGATAGGCATCAGTCTGGGCGTTTTTGCGTTTGCCGTGGTTGCGGCATATATAGTAATGCTCAAATTCTTTGACATCTCGATATTTGAATACGTTGCGGACAGATTTACCTCCTTTGCCAACCCCGAAGCGGATCCGCTCGACGCAGGGTACCACATGGTGCAGTCGAAAATGGCGATAGGCTCGGGACAGATGTGGGGCAAGGGCTTTTTCTCTGCGGGCACGCTTGCACAGCTTCACTACGTTCCCGAAAGACATACCGACTTCATATTCGCGGGAATAGGCGAAGGCGTGGGATTTGTGGGCGGTGCGGCGGTCATCGTGGCGTATTTTGTACTGCTGTTCAGGTGGATGTGGATATCCTACAGGGCAAGGGACAGCTTTGGGGCCTGCATTGCGGCGGGCTGCATGGCGATGATACTTGCGCACGTCTTTGAAAATATCGGAATGAACATCGGACTTATGCCGGTAACGGGCATACCCCTGCCTTTTATCAGCTACGGGGGCTCCAACCTGCTTGCGTCGATGATGTGCGTGGGGCTTGTTATAAATGTAAATATGAGGCGCTTTAAGGAGAGATAATCGTACGCATTCGGGCATATCTATATTCCGAGATAAGTTTCGGAGGTCGTAAAGAATATGCTTGAAAAGTTCGAGATGAAGGAATTCACGTCCGCAAGTTCTAAACACAGCCGCAGAAGGCATTTTCTGCCCGGAACGGGGACCCATATAAATAAAAGAAAGCATAGATCAAAAAAACGCAGACGTTCAACGTCCGCAAGCTCGGATTATCAGCCGCAGATAGCTTCAATGCTGTTTAAAACGGGTATTTGCGTGGCGGCGTGCGCCCTTGTTCTGCTTTCAAAATGGGCAGAAACTCCGCTTTCCGACAAGGTTGACGGAGAGTATCTGGCGGTAATGGGCGACGAACCTGACGCCGCCGAGGACGAAACGACGGGAAGGCTCAAATTCGTATATATGCCGAGCATAATCGAGGTGTTTGCCGGCAAGGGCGAAACGCCTGCGCCCGTGGAGTATTCGGGTTATGAGCTGTTTGATGGCGGAACGCTGTGCAAATTCGTCTGCGCCCCGAGCGGCACGGCATTGTGCATCAAAAAGGGCTACGTTAAAACCGTGGGCGAGGATCCGGCGCTCGGTAAGTACATAGTCGTTGAGCATGGTGACGACCTGACGACAACGGTATACGGTCTCAAGGATGTGATTGCCGAGGAGGGTCAGCCTTTGAACAAGGGGGACACGGTGGGCATCGTCTGCGACGAGGGCGCAGTGTATCTTGCCATATCCAAGGGAGGCATTCCGCAGAACATTTCGTCGTATATAGAGCTTGACAGCAAGGCATAAATGCACGTTTTCACCCTGAATGGCGTTCGCATAGAGTGCGGTCTGCCGGTGATGCTGCTTATCCCTGCGGCGATAGCCTTTGACGTGCTTGACCAAATGCTTCTGCTGTTTGTTTCGCTGTCGCTCCATGAGCTCAGCCATGCTTATATGGCGAGGCGGCTCGGTGCGGTCGTGTATTCCGTAGAGATACAGCCGTTCGGCTTTTGCGCAAGGCTGAAGGACGGCGTCAAGCTGTCCCCGGGCGCAGAGCTGCTTATAGCCATGGCAGGTCCTGCCTTCAGCGTGATGGCGGCGCTTTCGGGCATGGGCATTTTTTCCGCATTCGGAAAGGAGCTTCCCCTGCTCGAAGATTTTATAGGGATAAATGCGGCCGTTGCAGCGGTGAATCTCGTTCCGGTCTCGGTTCTGGACGGGGGAATGGCGCTGAAAGCGATTTTGTCCGTATACGTTTCACGGAGCAGGGCCGTTAAAATAACGGGTTATGCGGGAATAGCCGTATCGGTGCTGCTCACTGCGGCGGGGACGTATCTTTTCATCGGAGGCGGAGGTTTTTCCATGCCGCTTTTCGGGGTGTTTTTGTTCTTTGCTTCGATAAAGGAGATCCGTCGGGCAAATATGGCGGACGTGGGGCGGATAGCCGCACACAGGCGGCTTTCGGGCGGCGGCATGAGGGTAAGACAGCTTGCTTTTCATCGCTCGACAAGGCTTTTTTGTGTGCTTTCGGAGCTGCATTACGGAAGCTATAACAGCATAGTCATTCTGGACGACGATATGCGAGGCATGTATACGGTGGATGAAAGCACGCTGCTTTCGGCGGCGGAAAAGCTCGGCGCAAATGCCCAATTGTTTGACCTTATTCCGAAATGATGATATAATAATCAAACTCGGCATACCGTGAAAATGTATGCCCTTACGGAGGATGCTTTGAATAAGGAACTGCTTTACGAAATAATACCCCGTGTTGAAAAGCCGGCA
The DNA here is from genome assembly GCA_016296415.1 of Clostridia bacterium. Classification (GTDB taxonomy): domain Bacteria; phylum Bacillota; class Clostridia; order Christensenellales; family CAG-138; genus JAEDJH01. Next base: position 8,618 of record JAEDJH010000046.1, read on the forward strand.
AGATATACCGGCGGCGAGCTTAACATGACCGAAAAAAAGGATGCCGAGGTAAAGTTCTGCCTCTGCTTCCCCGACGTATATGAAATAGGCATGTCGCATCTTGGCTCGAGGATACTCTATCATATTATAAATAAACGAAGCGATGCTGTTTGCGAAAGGGCGTTTGCACCGTGGACGGACATGGATGCGCTCATGCGTGAAAACGGACTGCCCATGTTCTCGCTCGAGAATAAAAGGGAGCTTGGGAAGTTTGACATTATCGGTTTTTCGCTCTTGTATGAGATGTGCTATACCAACATACTGTCCATGCTGGAGCTTGCAAATATCCCGTTTTATGCCGCCGACAGGGGCGGGGAGTTTCCGCTTATCATCGCCGGAGGCCCGTGCGCCTGCAATCCCGAGCCGATCGCACCGTTCATGGATGCGATAGTGGTGGGCGACGGCGAGGAGGTCATCGGGCGGATAATCGACATATACAAGGCGTGGAAAAAGTCGGGTGAGCCCAAGCGCAGTCTGCTTATTGAGCTTGCAAGGACGGAGGGCGTATATATACCTTCATTCTATGAGCCGGAGTACAGGGACGGCACATTCGACAGGCTTGTAAAGACGGAGCCGTCCGCACCCGATAAAATAACCAAGGCAATGGTAAAGGATCTGGATACGGCGGAGTTCATCGGCAAACCCATCGTGCCGTATATGTCGATAGTGCATGACAGAATAGCGCTCGAGCTTTTCAGGGGCTGTACAAGGGGCTGCAGATTCTGCCAGGCGGGATTTATATACAGACCAATAAGGGAACGCAGACTTGATACGCTTCTGAACATGGCGAAGGAGCTTACCGACTGCACGGGCTATGACGAAATTTCTCTGATGTCACTAAGCTCGGGAGATTATTCAAGGATACACGAACTGGTGCCGGAGATAATCGACACGTTCAGGGACAAGCACGTTTCCGTTTCACTTCCGTCGCTTCGTATAGATTCCTTTATGAAGGACGATCTGGAGAAGATGCAGTCCGTGAGAAAGTCCGGTCTTACCCTTGCGCCCGAGGCAGGCACACAGCGGCTTCGTGACGTTATAAACAAATGCGTCACCGAGGAGGATCTGCTAAGGAGCGTTCACGACGCATTCGAGGCGGGCTGGACGGGGGTTAAGCTGTATTTCATGCTCGGGCTTCCCACCGAAACCGACGAGGATCTGATGGGAATAGCGGATCTTGCCAAAAAGGTTGCAAGGGAGTTTTATTCCGTACCCAAGGAAAAACGGGGGAAGGGACTTAGGATAACCGTCAGCGTCTCCACGTTCGTACCAAAGCCGTTCACGCCGTTCCAATGGGAGGCGCAAAACGATACCGAGGAGGTAATCAGAAAGCAGCAGCTTTTGAAAGAGGCTCTGCGAGGGGTAAAAAACGTTGAGTATCAGTATCATGCGCCGTATGTCAGCAGACTCGAGGCGGTGTTTGCAAAGGGCGACAGGAGGCTTGCCGGTGTGCTCGTTTCCGCCTATAAAAAGGGCGCAAGGTTCGACTCGTGGGACGAATGCTTCAAGCTGAACGCATACGAGGAGGCATTTGCCGAGAACGGTCTTACCGTGGAGCAGTACGCAAACAGGCGGACGGATATAAATGCCAATCTGCCCTGGGAGCATATAGATATGCTTGTGACAAAGGAATATCTTAAAAAGGAATACGAAAGGTCGCTTTCGGCGGCTCTTACGCAGGACTGCCGTGAAAAATGCAACGGCTGCTTCGGCAAAAGGTGTGCTGAAAGCTGTACCATGAATGACGTCAGGCATGACCGAAAAACGGAGGAAGCAGAATGAGAATAGCCGCAAGATTCAAAAAAGGTGAGCAAGTGCGCTTTGTGTCGCATCTTGACGTGCAGAGGATGTTCCAGAGGAGCTTCCGCCGTGCAGGCATACCCGTTGCGTATTCTCAGGGATTCAATCCGCATCCCCTTACATCCTTTGCCACGGCGCTGTCGGTCGGCTGTTCGAGCGATGCCGAGTGGATAGATGTGAAACTGGACAGAGATATGAGCCTGACCGAGTTTTCAATGAAGCTCAATTCCGCTCTGCCCAACGGCTTTTTCGTGTGTGAGGCGATAGAGGTCGGGGACAATACCCCTTCGCTGTCGGTGCTTATGAGTGCGGCGGAATACAGGGTTTTGGTCAACGCCGATACTCCCGAAAATGCGGCTGATCTCAAAACGGTGCTCGATGAGCTTATCTGCGGCGCAATAACCGTGACGAAGCGAGGCAAGGGCGGCGAAAAAGAGGTGGATATTGCCCCACAGATACTCAAGGCGACGGTGCTTTCCGCCTGCGAAACCTCGTGCATTTTGGATGTTGTCGGCATGCTGAACGCAAGCGGCGGACTGAATATGGAGCTGTTTATGAAAGCGCTTACGGACCGCTGGCCCCATGTTAAAAGCTATGCTGTACACAGAATGAACATCTTCTCCGACGATGGGCGCATATTGCCCAAGAAACCGATATGAGTGCGGAGCTTTTTGTACATCGGAGCAGGGATATTACCGCCTGTGCGTTGTATGAGGACGGCGTGCCGACAGAGCTTTTTGCGGTGCGTGAGGAGAAAAAAGCCGCAGCTTCAGGCGATATTTTGATCGGCAGGGTGGCAAACACCGACGCTTCCGGCACGATGACCTTTGTGGATATAGGCGAGGAGAAAAAAGCCGTGCTGTTTTCGGCCGACAGACTTCCCGGAGCAAGGCTTTCGCAGGGGGATTCGGTGCTTGTACAGATAAAGCATGAGGCGGCCGGAACAAAGGGCGCAATGCTGACGATGCACGTTTCCTTCACAGGGAAAGCAGTTGTGCTGATGCCGCACGAAAATTTCGTGAAGCTATCAAAAAACATAGAGGATGAGGGCAGGCGCATGAGGCTCAAAGCCCTCGGCAAAAGCCTGACAGACAGGTTTGGCTGCGCCTTTATCATGCGAAACAGCGCCGCCGAAATGAAAGACGATGAAATTTTCTCGGAGGCGGAAACGCTTTTTTCGGAGTGGACAAGGATAAAGGAAAGTGCAGCTGCGGTCAGACCTCCTCAGCTTATAAAGAATGCCGACGATCCCGTGGAGCGCATTTTGAAAAGGCACGATGCGAGCGTGGTTTATTCCGATGCCGAGGGAGAGTACCCGACGGCTGCGGAGCGCATAAAAGCGGCGGCGAAGGCAGCCTGTGCGCCGAGAGTGGAGCTTGAGTGCGGCGGCTATGTCATAGAGGACAAAACCGAAGCCCTTACGGTGTTCGACGTTAATTCGGGGGGCAGTACCTGCGGACATACCGAGGTCAACCTCGATGCGGCCCGGGCGATAATGCGGAAACTTCGCCTTGAAAACGTGGGCGGCATAGTGATAGTCGATTTTATCGACATGACAGGCGATGCGGATAGGGAGAGGGTTACGGCGCTGCTTAAAAGGCTCGCAAAGAAAGACAGCGTAAGGGTGACGGTTTACGGCTTCACGGCGCTCGGACTTATGGAAATTGCGAGGCAGCGCACCGTGTCAGGCAGCGCAGGGCGGCTTGTGCTCGAAAATATATGAATTAAATTAAAAAAAGATAGTGACAGGGAAGAAAAGTTGTGCTATACTTCTTAAATGTTGGCGTGCCAATGTAGCTCAGTTGGTAGAGCAGTTCACTCGTAATGAACAGGCCTGGGGTTCGAGTCCCCACATTGGCTCCATCCTCGAGGTGTAGCGCAGTTTGGTAGCGCGTTTGGTTCGGGACCAAAAGGTCGCTGGTTCAAATCCAGTCACCTCGACCACAAAAAGCACGAATACCTTTTGGTATTTGTGCTTTTCAATTTTTAACAAGCAAAAGAGTGACAGGACTTGAAGGCGAGCGTTAATAAATCGTCGTAGTATGACGATTTTAGCGAGAGCGAAGATGAACTTTTCTAAACCACCACTGGGGGCAAGACGAGGCAGCTTTTTATGTTTTATTCAGC
>JAEDJH010000047.1 GCA_016296415.1 Clostridia bacterium
TGATGTTTGCCTTCGGCAAATGATGTTGGCTCCGCCAATGATGACGGCTTCGCCAATGATGACGGCTTCGCCTAATGATGCGTGGCTTCGCCACGTTTTGGGGCAAACATCGCATCATTGCGGAACGAAGTGGAGCAACATCATTTTTGCGAAGCAAATGCATCATATCGCCGCAAGGCGATGCATCATTTGAAGATATACAAGGCTTGCGCCTTGATTTATTTATGAAAGTGTGATATAATAAACTCATCAACAAATAAGAATTTGAGGTGCGATCATGAAAAATTTTATATTTCAAAAGGATTTGTATCGTTGGTATGGAGAACAGGGGGAATCTTTTAAAAACAGAATGCTTCGCCCAATGGAAATTAAATATCTATGTATATTCAGAAAATTGCAAAGTTGTAAAAGTCCTCTCTTCAAAATTTATTATAAGTTTAGATTAAGAAATTTATCATTAAAAAGCCAAATTCGAATTCCTTCAACAACTCAAATCGGGGAAGGATTTTATATAGGACATTCTGGACGCATCATAATCAATCCTAAAGCCGTTCTTGGAAAGAACATTAATATTGCTACAGGGGTAACCATTGGACAAGAAAATCGCGGAAAAAGAGCGGGCGTTCCAACTATAGGTGACAATTGCTGGATCGGTACCAATGCAGTCATTGTTGGTAATATAACTATTGGTTCTGATGTTTTAATAGCACCTCTAAGCTTTGTAAACTTTGATGTTCCAGATCATTCTATAGTTATCGGTAATCCTGCTAAAATTATAAGTAAAGAAAAAGCGACAGAAGGATATATCAACAGAACTGTTTGACAAATTCCAAGCTGTCGAGTAGTTGACAGCGTAAAATTATAAACCTTTTCACTGTTCTTACCTACATTTACGCACCTTTTGAGCGCTCTTTGCCAAAATAAAAGCACTTTTTATCTGCGGAAAAAAGGTGCTTCTTTTTATTCAATGAAATAAATCCCTTGCGGGATTCGTGAAATATGCTGCAATCAGTTAGATAAATAAGAATTTATCGAGGTAATGATATGCGAAAATTGATTATACTCAGAGGAAATTCGGGTAGTGGCAAATCTACGATCGCCAAAAAATTGCAAAATAGATTTGGTGCTAATACTATGCTTATTTCACAAGATGTAATTAGAAGAGATGTGCTTAAAGTCAAAGATGGAAAAAACACACCGGCATTGCCGCTCATGAAAGAACTTTTGATATATGGTCATAATCATAGCAATATTGTTATATTGGAAGGGATCATGTATGCGGACTGGTATAAGCCATTATTTGATTTGTCGGTCCAATTGTATGGTTCGGAAATATATGCTTACTATTTTGATTTGCCGTTTGAGGAGACATTGAAGCGACATCAAACGAAGCCTAATTGTCATGAATTTGGCGAGGAAGCAATGCGTGGATGGTGGCGTGAAAAAGATTTTTCGGATGTATTGAATGAGGTCAGCATTACATCTGAAAGAAATATTGATGATATCGTTGAAGATATATATAATTTGGTTTTGTTCTAACTTGTTGAACAGAGCAGACACGCGGCTTTTGCACTTTTTACATCAATCACGCATCGAAGGCACCTGCTAAAGCAGGCGCTTTTAGTTTTACAAAAATTCTCCTTTTTCTTTATCGTTCACTTATGATAGAATAATACATCATTAACTTTGCTGTGGAGGAATTGCAATGGCTATGGTGGATACCGCATTGATTACATTAAGAAATGTCAAATATTCTATAAAGAAAGTATTCTGCCGCAAGAGCTTTTACACCCTTGGTGAGCTGTGCCGTTTGATGGGCGCATGGCTTCCCGACAAAACCCTCGGGAACAGATTGGTTTCATTTGTCGGATGCTATGATGAATTTTCGCTTACATACGGCAAGGACTGTTTGTTCTTCCTGTTCGACTGCGATCCCGACTGGTATGCAAAAGCGGCGTATAAAAATGGAGCGCTTGCTGTTGTCTCGGACAGAGAAATAGAAGGCGTTCCCTGCATTGTTGTTGATGATGCGTGGCAGACGTATATAAAAGTTTGCTCCTTCTACTTTGATAAAGCCGGCTGCAAGTCGATTGCAATCACAGGCAGCATAGGCAAGACTACAACGACTGAAATGATATGCAACGTGGCGGAGATGTATTTTAATACTTTCTGCACGCCGATAAACGGTAATGTGGTTCGTTACATGGGGAACGCAATTCAAAAAATTCCTCGGAACTGTGAGCAATTCGTGCAGGAAGTAGCTGAAAATATGGCAAACAACACGGCATATTGCTCTGCCATCATTCGCCCCAATATTGTTGCGATAACAAACATAGACAAATCGCATATCGGTGAAGTCGGGAGCATTGAAAGAGTGGCGGAGCTTGTTACGGAACTGACAAACGGCACACCCGATGATGGTCTGGTGATAATCAATGCGGATGATACCTACTCTAAACTTATAAAGCTTAACAAACGCATCGTTTCGGTTGGTATAGAAGCTGAAGCGGACTGTATCGCCAAGGATTTTGTGTACGAAGGGAAAAGAATGAGGTTTACCCTTGTGTATCGCAGTGAACAGCATTCCGTTATGCTAAATTGCCTCGGCAGACATAACGCATATAATGCAATGATGGCCTTTGTTGCCGGAGTTGAAATGGGTATCCCGGAAAAACTTATTATCAAAGGACTGAGACGGTACAAACCTTCGTCCATAAGACAGTGCACATACAAGATTGCCGGAAAAACATTTTATGTAGATTGTTTCAATGCGAGCGCAAGGTCAATAGACAGCGCATTGAATGCGACTGCAAGAATTGAAACGGGAGAAGCGGGTCGCAGGATAGCTGTTCTTGGCGATATTGCGGAGATAGATGAGCACGAAAACGAGGTTTACTCCGAAGTTGGAAGGCATGTGACCGAGGCTGACGTAGATTTGCTGATAACATACGGCAATGACAGCCGAATGATACATGATTCCGTGCAGTTGAGTACGGTCGAAAAAAAGCATTTTGAGAATCGCTCCGAACTGGTTGCGTACCTAAAAAAACAGATGCGTCGGGGCGATGTTGTGCTTATCAAGGGCAGCGGCTCGATGAAGATGGAGAAGATCTTTGCGGATCTATACCCTGTGAGATACTTTTTCAATCAGCTCCCAACAAAGGTTAAACATGGGATCTGGCGTTTGCGCACGCTGTAACGAGGTGAACATTTGATTTACATTGCAGTAAAGCTTGACCTCACGAGAAATTATTATGCCTGCACTGATATGCTATAATGAGATATGTACAGGAGGTGGGACGATGAACATAGAGAGCTATATGGAAGGGCTGACTGAAAAGTTGAAGGCGCATTTTGGGCAAAGACTTATATATGTCGGGCTGCAGGGCAGCTATCTGAGGGGAGAGGCAAACGAAGAAAGCGATATAGATGTGATGACGGTGATTGATGGGCTGTGCAGGGCGGATCTGGACGCCTATCGGAACATCGTTTTGACCGCAGAGGAACCTGACAAGGCCTGCGGCTTTATTTGCGGCGCAGCCGAGCTTAAAAACTGGAATCCGCTTGAAATATGCCATCTTTTACACAGCACAAAGGATTATTTCGGCAGTCTTGAAACGCTCGTTCCCTCATATACAAAGGCGAATATACGGGACTTTATTAAGGTTAGCGTGAACAATCTTTATCACGAAATCTGCCACAGATATATCTACGGGGGACATGAAAGCAGCGTACGGAAGCTGCCGATGGCCTACAAGGGCGTGTTCTTTATAGTGCAAAACCTGTATTATCTGCAGACGGGGATTTTCGTCAATAAAAAAGCCGAGCTTGTAAAACTTCTGTCGGGAAGAAGCAGGGAGGTTATGGAACGGGCGATGGCTATATCCGAAAAAAGGGAATATGACTTTGAGGAAAGCTTTGATCTGCTTTTTATGTGGTGCGGTGAGGTTGCGTTATTAACACAAAATTTAAGCTTTTGACCGAATAAAAGCTTGCTAACGGAAGCGAAATGTGAAAAAATAGATTGCGATACATGGTATTGCACGCAGTAATGCGATATGGTATAATACCGCAAATTAGGTAAAGGTAGAGGTGTGTCCTTTAGTAAAGGCGGTGATGGGTCGGCTATGGCAAAACAAACGGCAGTTCTTGATATAGGGAGCTCAAAGATAATATGCTTGATTTGCGGAAACGGCGAAAATGGCAATATTGTCGTGCATGGAGCCGGAGTACGCAGCTATAAGGGCTACCGTGACGGTAAATTCAATGACGAAGGACGTTTGGGGAAGGCCATAGAGGACGCAATAATCAGCGCAGAGGACGAAGCCAAATGCCGCATACATGAAATTGCCGTCGGAGTAAACGCACCGTTCACCTGCATCTGCATTAACGGCGGCGGAGTGGATGTGCAGAGCAAAACCGGACTGATAACCAAAAAGACATATACCCGTTTTTTGGATTCATCCTGTATGTTCGAACAGCCCGATGGCTACCAGCTTATGCACAGCACCCCCGTCGATTTTCTCATTGACGGCGAGCAGTATTGGGATATGCCGCTGAATATGGCGGCAAAGCGTCTCGAAGGTACGGTCGCTCACATTTATGTGCAGGACTACTTCAAAAAGCTTGTTGCCGATTCGCTGAAAAAATGCGGCATAACCGCCGACAGATACATCAGCGTTCCGCTTGCGCAAAGCTACTTTGTCGTTCCGCAGGCTTCGCCGTCTTCCGACGTTTTGATAATCGACACGGGATATACGCACACGGATGTGATATATACCAAAAACTCGGCGTTTGTCGATTTTCGCACTATAGACGTCGGCGGAATGCAGATTGCGGGTGATTTGGCGTATATGTTCAAAATACCCGTTGCGGCGGCGGAGCAGGTAAAACGCAGATATGTTTATTCCCTGGACTATGGGGACAGCATAGAGAGTATAAGGCTTCAAAACGGAAAGCTGTTCAGGGTCGAGGCGGCTGTGATACAGGAGATCATCGAGGCAAGAACGGAAGAAATCGCCGAGCTGATAAACGAAGCCGTGGAGGCAATGGGAATAAGGATAACCGAGGTCAGCGAGGTGTATCTTACGGGCGGAGGAATATCCCTCATGCGAGGCGGCTGTGAGTTTTTGGAGCAATGTCTCGGTGTAAAGCTCAACGTAAAAACGCCGTGGATGCCGAGGCTGAATTCGCCGAACTATGCCAGCGCATTTGCAGTGATGCAGATGGCAATGAACACGAGCGACGACGGCGGTGAGGAAAAGAAGAAAAACGGTTTACTGGATAAAATAAAAGGATTCTTTACAGAATAGCAGGGAGGAAAACGGAATGGCAATGGATATGGAACTCGATTTTGACGGCGGACAGTTTGCTCAGCTTAGGGTCGTTGGCGTTGGCGGAGCGGGAAACAATGCTGTCAACAGGATGATCCAGCATGGCTTGAGGGGCGTTGAGTTCATCGCCGTCAATACGGATAAGCAGGCTTTGGCGCTTTCGAGGGCGAATGTGAAAATCCAGATTGGTGAAAAGCTCACAAAGGGCCTTGGCGCAGGTGCGGTTCCCGAGACCGGCAGAAAAGCGGCCGAGGAAAGCATTGAGAACATAGAGAACGCACTCAAGGGAGCAGACCTTGTATTCATCACGGCGGGAATGGGCGGCGGCACGGGAACGGGCGCAGCTCCCGTTGTTGCCGAGTGTGCGAAGAAAATGGGGATACTCACCGTTGCGGTCGTGACAAAGCCATTCAGCTTTGAAGGCAAGGTGAGGATGAATAACGCCGTTAACGGTATCGAGAACCTTAAAGAGGTAGTTGATACGCTCATAATAATCCCGAACAACAGACTCCTTGACACCGTGGGAAACCTTCCGATATTGGAGGCGTTCAAGGTGGCGGACGATGTGCTCAGACAGGGTATTCAGGGCATAAGCGACCTTATTGCCGTTCCTGCGGTCGTCAACCTCGACTTTGCGGATGTACGCACCGTAATGCGTGAAAAGGGCATGGGCCACATGGGCATCGGCGTAGCGTCGGGCGATAAAAAGGCGGAGGAAGCCGCAAGGCAGGCCGTTGCAAGCCCCCTTCTCGAAACGAGCATCAACGGTGCAAAGGGATTGATAATAAGCGTCACGGGCGGTGCACAGCTTACCATGATGGAAACGCATACAGCTGTATCGCACATTCAGGAGCTTGCCGATCCGGAGGCGAACGTGATTTTCGGTGCCGGTATCGACGAGGAAATGGGCGACAGCATCCGTGTAACGGTTATTGCGACGGGATTTGAAAACCCGGACTCCGCGCCGAAGTACCGTGAGCCGGTGAAGATGAACGACAGCAAGGCGCAGCCGCCGAAAAACGCCGTAAATAGCGGTACGGCTGCCGTACCGAGGCAGAAGACCGAGCCGATGATCGGCGGATACTCCACCGGGAACGAGGGCGGAAGTTCTATGCTTGTCGAGCCGATGCAAAGGACCTCAAGAACGAAGCCGAGCGTTTCGTATCCGAGCGACAGCTACACCGTTGACGTAAGGGAGGAGCCGAGCTTCAGAAGGCAGGATCTGCACAATACTCAGAAGCAGACGGACAAGCGCAGTGATCTTGATATGCCGAGCTTCCTCAGAAAGAAAAAAGACAACAACAAATAACCAGGAAACGGCAATCGAGCAAATCGGTTGCCGATTTTTATTGATATTTACACTGCATTGGAATATAATTGATAGAAAAGTTCGCTGGTGCGAATCCGGAGGTACCGATGGGAATAATTATTGGAATAATACTTGGTATAGTACAGGGCTTGTGTGAGTTTCTGCCCGTTTCAAGTTCGGGACATCTTGTGTTGCTGCAGAATGTCTTCGGAATCGAAGAAAACGCATTGTTTTTTACCATAATGCTTCATATCGGCACACTTGTAGCCGTTTTTGTCGTTTACAGAAAGGTTATCGGCGAAATGCTGCTGTCGGTAATCAAATTCCTCAGACTGCTCTTTACGGGAAAGTGGCAGGCTCTGCGTGAGCATATTAAAACGCCCGTTCAGCTCAAGCTTTTCTATTTGATAATCGCAACACTGGTTACGGTTGTAATGGCGCTCGTGTTCAACGATTTAATTGATGAGTCATACGAAGGAAAATATTTGGGCTTCGGCTTCATCATAACCTCTTTGGTGCTGTTCTCACTCAACTTTGTCAAAAGAAAGGGCAGGACTATGAAGTGGTGGAACGCCTGCGGAATAGGCTTCATGCAGGGTATTGCAATATTGCCCGGCATCTCGCGCTCGGGTTCTACGATTGCGGGTGCAACATGGTTTGGCTTGAGAAAGGAAGAGGCGGCCGAATTTTCGTTCATGCTTTCGATCCCGGCTATACTCGGCTCGCTCATTCTTGAGGTTCCCGACATTATCCGTGAAGGTTTTGGATCGGTAAACTGGCTGCAGATCGGTGTAGGTGTTGTTTTTGCGGCGGTCAGCGGGTACTTTGCGATCAAGTGGATGATAAAGCTTATAGTCAATAAGAGCCTGAATATTTTCGCAGTATATACGGCAATACTCGGCGTGCTGGTACTGCTCGACCAGTTTGTGTTCAATATTTTCATGGAAAACCCCTTTATGTGATAACGGTGCTTAACGATGGATAAAAAGGGCGCAAAAAAAAGCGTAAAATTCGACCTGAAATTCAACCCGAAGCGTGACGCGGTTACCTTGCTGATAATCGTTGCAAGCTGCTTTGTGCAGGCGTTTGCAATAGTGGGCTTCTACGTACCTCACGGCTTTTTGTCGGGAGGGGTCACGGGCGTATCGCTGCTGATTAAATATCTGTTTGAGATACCGAGCTGGGTGCTTATCGTGGTGCTGAACATACCCATAGTTATAATCGGCTTCAGGTATCTGCACCCGAAATTCGTTATTTTCAGCATCATCGGTACGGTGGTGTTCTCTGCGGCGATAGCGCTTGCTGAGGGCTTTGAGATAAAAATCGAAAACGAGATACTTGCAGCACTCGCCGGAGGAACGATAGTGGGCGTATGCGGCGCACCAGTTGTCAGACGGGACGCCACACTTGGAGGAATGGACGTCATTGCCGCAATAATCGGCAAACGCTTCTCCATACCTATGGGTACGGTCAACATCATTTTCAATTCGGTCATAATGGTCGTGCTCGGAATAATGAGAGGCATTGAGATTGCGCTTATTTCCATGCTGGCGATGTTTGTGTCGAATCTGGCGTTCAACTTTATGCTTGTTGGGTTGAACAGGACCGTAACGGTGCTTATAATATCTGACGAATGGGAGAGCATAGCGCCGGATGTAATTAAGATCATGAACAGGGGCGTAACCTATATTCCCGCCGAGGGCGCATACACGGGCAACAAGAAGAAGATCGTCTATTGCATCGTGAAAACGGCGGAGCTTGCCACCTTGCGCCGTATAGTGCGCAGCCTCGACGAAAATGCGATGATCTCGGTAATTGAAACAAAGGAAGTCGTCGGACGCGGCTTCGGAGCAATGAACTGACAGTAATGTAAGGAGAATACAATTATGAACAAGAATGTTGACAAAAGACTGGAAGCGTATGAAGGCGAAATGATTGAGGCTTTGAGAGAGTCCGTCATGATACCGAGCGTAAAGGCCGGGCCTGCCGAGGGTGCGCCCTTTGGCAGGGAGGTAAAGCGTGCCCTTGACCACGCACTTGACCTCGGAAAGAAGCTGGGCTTTGAAACGAGAGATATGGACGGATATATCGGCCTTATTGAATACGGTGAGGGAGAGGAAACACTGGGCATAATGTGTCACCTTGACGTAGTGCCGGAAGGCGATATTGAGGCGTGGAAGTATCCGCCCTACGGTGCGGAGATACATGACGGAGAGATGTTCGGCAGAGGTACGCTCGACGATAAGGGACCGGTGTTCAGCACGCTGTACGCTCTCAAGGCGATAAAGGATGAGGGGCTTAAAATGAAGCGCAGAGTCCGCATTATGCTTGGCTGCGATGAGGAAAGCGGCTGGGGCTGCATGAACTACTATAAAGCCCATGAGAAGATGCCCGACCTTGCATTTTCACCCGATGCGGAGTACCCCCTTGTCAACTCCGAAAAAACCATTTTGCAGGCGGAGTTTTCAAAAGCGTTCAAGTCGAACATCCGAATCAACGCAGGCACACGTGCAAACGTGGTATGCGGAAAAGCCGTTGCGTTTATCCCGAAGGCTTTTGACGAGGTTGAACCGATTGCCTCCGCATTCGGATACGCCGGAGAGTTTGACGTTGAATGCAAAGCCGTCGATTCGGGCACCGAAATAACGGTATTAGGACTCGATGCACACGCCTCCTTGCCCGAAAGCGGTAAAAATGCCCTTCTTGCGCTGCTGTCGCTGCTGCGCCGCCTTGAGGTGGGTGGGGAAGATGCCGAAATGCTCGAGATTCTCAACGACAAGCTGAAGCAGGATATTCACGGCGAAACGCTCGGCGTTGACTTTACCGACGCTTCCGGCAGAACCACGTTTAATGCAGGCGTGCTCGTTTGGGGCGAAAACGGTATTGAGAAATTTGTAATAGACATGCGTGTTCCTACGAGTATCGACATAAATAAGGTCGTCGAAACGCTCGAAACCGAGCTTCCGCTTGAGCTTGGCGGAACGCACATTCAAAACGGTCACTATGTTGCTCCCGAATCTGAGCTTGTGTCAAAGCTGCTTGCGGTTTATGCCGAACGCACGGGCAAATATGAGAAACCCCTGGCGATAGGCGGCGGTACGTATGCCCGTGCCGTTGAAAATGCTGTCGCATTCGGCTGCGAACGCCCCGGCGTACCTGCGTTGATACACATGCCCAACGAGTCCATAAGGCTTGAGGACATTATGTTTAACGCAAAGATGATGGCTTCGGCGATAATCGCCCTTGCCGTTGAATAAATTGCTGAAAACAAAGCGGCATCGGTTTTTCCCGCAGCGGGGAGAGCCGCTGCCGCAGAGAAGATTTTGAAATATATAATGATTTGATATTGACAAGGTGCGGATGAAGCCTTATAATTTCTATGGTTAAGCAGAGGCTGCCCGCTTCTCACCTGCCGACTGAAAATGTCAGGCAGTGTAAATGGCAAAAAGACTTAAATTCTGACTTGTCTTCAGCGGGTGCGTTTGCATCGGCTGAATTTTTTATGGAGGTGGATATTTATCGGCACTCAGGACCTGATGATCAATGAAGAGATCCGTGACAAAGAAGTTCGTCTTATTGATGAAAACGGCGGTCAGCAAGGTGTGGTTAAAATAGCTGTTGCAATGGCGATGGCGGAAGAAAGAGGACTTGACCTTGTAAAGATAGCGCCGAATGCGGTTCCTCCCGTATGTAAGCTTATGGATTACGGAAAGTACTGCTACGAGCAGACCAAACGTGAGAAGGAGCAGCGGAAGAACCAAAAGACTATCGAAGTCAAAGAGGTAAGGCTTTCTGCAACCATAGACGTGCACGACCTTGAGGTCAAGGCCAAGGCTTGCAGCAAGTTCCTGCAGGGTGGTGACAAGGTAAAGGTTTCCATTCGCCTCAAGGGACGACTGATAACTCATGGTGAGGTGGGACTGGATGTGCTTAACACCTTTGCCGATATGGTCAGGGACGATGCAGTGGTCGAGCGTGCTGCAAAGCAGGAAGGCCGCAACTTGTTCATGATATTAGCACCGAAAAACTAATAATTTTTAGGAGGAAAACAAATGCCCAAGATTAAGACCCACAGGGGCGCAGCGAAGCGTTTTAGTCTTACCAAGTCCGGTAGGATTAAAAGGGGTAAGGCTTACAAGAGCCATATTCTGACCAAGAAGGATACTAAGAGAAAGCGTGGCCTGCGTCAGACAGGTTACATTGCGGAGTGCGAAGCACCGAAAGTGCGCGAGCTTATCCCGTATAAATAAGGAGGAGAATTATGGCCAGGATTAAAAGAGCAGTAAACGCTGTTAAAAAGCGTCGTAAGATATTTAAGCTTGCAAAGGGTTACTACGGTGCAAAGAGTAAGCTCTATCGCAATGCTTCCCAGCAGGTAATGAAGTCGATGGCTTATGCCTACGTCGGCAGAAAGCTCAAGAAGCGTGAGTATCGCAAGCTTTGGATCGCCCGTATCAACGCAGGCGCAAGGCTGTGCGGCATGAACTACAGCCGTCTCATCAACGGTTTGAAGGTTGCCGGCGTTGACGTAAACCGCAAGGTTCTTGCCGATTTGGCCGTCAACGATATGAACGCCTTCGGTCAGCTTGCTGAGATCGCAAAAAAGGCACTTGCATAATTCGGTAAACGACGAGCCGTCCGGCATAAGCTTGGCGGCTCAACTTTTTTAATGGGGCTGATCAGTATATGTTGATTGAAAGCACACACAACGAAAATGTAAAAAAGGCGAAGGCACTTGCTTCCAAAAAAGGCAGGGCAGAGCAGGGATTCCACTTCATAGAGGGTGAGAAGCTTGTTCGAGAGGCAGTGGTGTCGGGTGCGGAGTTTGGAATGGCCTTTATCGAGGAAGGACATGACCTGATGCACGCCGTTCTTGTCGGAAGCGGAGCCGAGGTCTTTACCGTAAAGCGGCGTGTAATGGAATCGCTGACCAATACGGAAAATCCTCAATGGGTGTGTGCCACGATCAAGACTCCGAGCATGAACGTTCCGAGCTTTTATCCGACGGGGCTTATCGTTGTGCTTGACCGAGTGCAGGAGCCCGGCAATTTGGGAACGATCATTCGCACGGCGGATGCGATGGGCGCGGTAGGAGTGCTTATCGGAGAAGGCTCAGCCGACCCTTACGCGCCGAAACCCGTGCGCGCCTCAATGGGCTCGGTCTATCATATTCCCGTTTGGCAGGGCGATTTAAGAACGGAGCTTTCACGGCTTAGCGACGAAGGCTCTATTTTAATTTGCGCCCACCTTAAGGGAGACGAGGTGCTGCCCGAGATCGGTGAAAGATGTGCGCTGATAATCGGCAACGAATCCAACGGTGTTTCCGATGATATTTCGGAAATGTGCAGCCTTTACAGGCTTCCGATGTACGGGTTTGCCGAGTCATTGAACGCATCGGTGGCCGCAGGAATCATAACCTATGAGATAGCAAAGAAGATGAGAAGCTGACGTTCGTTTCTTTGCAATGGCTTTTTATTAAACTGTCAATTCATCAAACCTTGACAACGGCTCGCCATAATTTGCGTTTCATACAGGATCTTCGTGGGCAAAGACATCTTGACGCTGTATGTCAAAGCGGTTATAATCCATAATATGCGAATGTGGTGGAACGGCATACACAACGGACTTAAAATCCGTCGGCGAAAGCTTGGGGGTTCAAATCCCCCCATTCGCACCA
>JAEDJH010000048.1 GCA_016296415.1 Clostridia bacterium
TTTGCATATAAGAACAATCCGAACCCATTCCTTAACGGCAGTGTGTTCGGATTTTCATTTGCTTCATTTTTTTAGCCAAAGCGCCGAGGGTTGCAGCAAGTGCATTTTTACGGCACGATCTCAACAAAGTCGCCGCCGTTGCTGCGTACTTCTATAAGCTTCCATTCGGGATGTTTTGATTTGTATGCCTTGACTGCCCGAAACAGGGTACGCAGCTGCTTTCGGGATATGTTCAGACCATTACGCCTCAGCATCGCCGAGATTGGAATGGCACTCAGGCCGTTCATTATCAACCCGGTAGGCAGCCGCAGGCGGAAGCCTTTTCCGCCGCCTTCCTTTACAATTATCTTCATGCCCTACTCCACAAAGATCCGCACAATGTCACCGTCGGCGGCTTCCACTTCGACAAGATTTCCGATAACGCCGCGGGACACCATGTCCATGATCTGATTCCAGTCGATATGCTTCAGCGCTTCGCTGCCGGACAGCTGCGGCATTTCAATACCGCACTCGATTGCAACCTGAATCAGCGCCATTGGCAAATTGACCCGTACCTTATCTCCATCGGCGGAGTCCACGATTATACGCAGCATCATTTCCTTGATGTCTTTGCGCTGATCCTCGGGAAGGATTTGAACGGAGGGTGCCGTCTCCCGCTTTCCGGAGAGCAGCTCATCCACGGTAACGCCAAGTATCGAGGCAAGCTGCGGCAGCAGGCTGATGTCGGGACAGGTCTGGTCGTTTTCCCACTTACTGACCGCCTGACCGCTGACGCCGAGCATCTCGGCCAGTTCCTCTTGCTTAAGACCCTTTTCCTTACGAAGCAGTGCGATTCTTTTTCCAATCGTCATATTCATTTGTTTTTTGCTCCTTTCGTTTGGTAATTCCATTATATCCGACACCGCAAAAAGCTGAATAGATTATCGGTTGGAACAGGAGGCTTTCATCCAACAAAAAGGAGAATATTCGCTCAACCAACGGTTGAACGGAGAGAATATACCTTTTTTATGGATAAAATGCCCCGTCAAAGTATTAAATCGGCTTTATCGGCGATACGAAGCTTCTCGAAATAGTCGTTTTCCAGGGGGATCCATTGGGTGAAAAATCGCTCATGCAGGAACGCCGGACGCTCCAATATACGCCGCCGCTGGGTGTCGGGATCGACGGTCATCAGGAGCTTCAGGTGATAGGGATCCGAGAAATAGGGGTGCATGGAATATGTGCCCTCAACGATGTTAAGCTTTTTCACCGGCGCTGACTCGGGAGCGCCGAGCGTGAAGGTTTGGCAGTCGAAAGGTCTGTAAGAAAACGCACTGCCGGACAGCAAGGGAAGCAGCACTTCCTCGTTAAACCGTTCATAGTCCACATTGCCGCCGATTTGCATATACCGCTCCTGCGTGCGCTGCTCCGGGCGCAGGAAAAAGTCATCCATGCGGAACACGTTGCAATCATATTTTTCGGAAAGCTGTGCCGCCAATGTGGTTTTGCCGGAAGCGCATTTACCGTCAATGGCAATGATAACACGTTCCTTTTGTACCGAAAGTCGGTCAATATGGCGGCAGACAATTTCCAATCGCTCCATGGGTGGCTCCTTCTTATTTCTATATTGATATTGTAGCGGAACACGGCGGCGGATACAAGCCTCTCTTTTTTTGAGGAGGGGTGAGTAGGACTTCTCCCTCGTGCTTTCGTGTGCGGAAATAGTCCCCCCAAGCAACGGTGGCGCAGGGGAATCCCCCTGCCGGGGGGATGGGGGGGCAGAGCCCCCATGAAGAAAGCACCCCTTCTCCCGAAATATCTTTTTGACAGATATGTATCGGATTTATTATAATTTACTTAACAAAAACTATACATTACGAATTGAGGTGCAAGCAGTAATGAACGTAATAGAATATTTCGGAACAGATGACCGCGAATACTGGCTTTCCAAAATCGAAGAGTGCGATTGGGGTGCCGGCAAGTTTCTGCATAAGCTGCTGAAAAATCACGAGCTGAAAAAAGCTGTCGGAGACAACGCAAGGGTGCTTATGCTTGTGGACGGTGAGGAGCTGATCTCGTTTTGCACCTTTGCGGAAAAAGACGATATTCAGCCGACGGAATTGACGCCGTGGATCGGATGGTTATATACGTTCCCCAAGTATAGAGGCCATCGCTGCGCAGGTAAGCTGCTGAGCCATGCGGAAGCCTTGGCGAAATCGGACGGGGTAAAGAGCATCTACATTTCGACGAACCATGAAGGGCTTTATGAAAAATACGGGTATGCCTTTTTCGACACGATGAAGGATATAGACGGGGAAGACTCGAGAGTATATGTAAAGCGAATATAAATTCCGAATTCCGAATGCGATCTGTCCGCCCATGCGAGCGGAAAGACGACATAACATAGCAAATTTAAAAAACTTTAAGGAGAAACATCTATGTCAATGGATAAAAGATTTGAAAAGATCTATTCGCAGGGAAGCCTTACCTGCATGGAGATCTGGGTTGACAAGCAAACCGGCGTTAATTACCTGTACCACCAAAGCGGCTATTCCGGCGGTCTGACGCCCTTGCTTGACGGCGAAGGCAAAGTGGTGATAACTCCGCTTTCGCAACGTTAAAATTTCCTGTCAAAGTGTCCTGGTCTTGGGCATTTTCATGCTGCGATAATGCGTGAAAATACCGCAGCACGAAAAAAGGCTCGGGATGACCCGAGCCAACGTGCTTTTTAAGGGTATCAGAAATCAACGTCGAGATCGTAATAGCAGCACTTGAGCAGCTTTTCCATCTCCTCCTGATTGGGAGTACGTGGGTTGGAGCCGGTGCAGGCGTCTGCGATTGCGTTGGCGGCGATGGAGGGCAGACGCTCCAGGAAGATGTTCTCGGGAACGAAGCCCTGCTCGCAGGGGAAGCTGTCGGCGCCGTAACGGCTGATGCACTGGGGGATATTGAGCTGATCGTTCATCTCACGCAGGTGAGCGATGAGGTTACGGACGCTTTCCTCGACGGTTGCACCGCTTATGCCCATGTGCTTTGCGATGGCGTCATAGCGCTTTGCCGCTTCGGGGTTTTTTGCGTTGTAGGCGATGACCTTGGGCAGATACATCGCATTGGCTGCGCCGTGAATGATGTGAGCGCCGCAGTCCTCGAATATTGCACCGGTCTTGTGCGCCATGGAGTGAACGATACCGAGCAGCGCATTGGAGAAGGCCATACCCGCAAGGCACTGTGCGTCGTGCATATTGCTGCGCTTTTCCATGTCGCCGTTATAGGAATCGACGAGGTCGTTTTGGATCATCTTGATGGCGTGGAGCGCCAGACCGTCGGTGTAGTTGCAGTTGGCGGTGGAAACATAGGCCTCGACAGCATGGGTCATTGCGTCCATACCGGTGTGAGCAACGAGCTTTTTGGGCATCGTCTCTGCAAGCTCGGAATCGACGATTGCGATGTCGGGAGTGATCTCAAAGTCGGCCATGGGGTACTTGATACCCTTTTGATAGTCGGTGATGACCGCAAAAGCGGTGACCTCGGTGGCCGTACCGGAGGTGGAGGGGATGGCTACGAAGCGGGCCTTTTGGCGCAGCTTGGGCAGACCGAATACCTTTACCATGTCCTCAAAGGTGGTTTCGGGATATTCATACTTGACCCACATGGCTTTGGCGGCATCAATGGGGGAGCCGCCGCCCATTGCGATGATCCAATCGGGCTGGAACTTGAGCATAGCGTCAGCGCCGCGCATTACGGTTTCGACCGAGGGATCGGGCTCGATGCCTTCGAACAGCTCGACCTCCATGCCGGCTTCCTTGAGGTAGCCGACTACTTTGTCAACAAAGCCGAATCTTTTAAGGGAGCCGCCGCCGATGCAGAGCATCGCCCTGCTGCCCTGAAGCGTCCTGAGTATTTCCAGGGAGCCCTTGCCGTGATACAGGTCTCTGGGTAGTGTGAAACGTGCCATTTTATTTCCTCCTCGTGTGATTGAACATTTTGCTGCCATTACGGCTTAGGCAGCCATTTGACATTCATTATAATGTTGTCTCGGTAAAAAAGCAACCGTGATTTATGATGCGGCTTTTCTGCAATTTTCGTTCTGACCACGCAGCGCAGCGCGGACGCTTTTAGCGCGGAGGAACTGCCTTTTTGAAGGTTTTGACTGAAAATTATACAAAACGGAGGAGTGCGGAGCGCTGGCGGCGGATGGACGGACTGTTTTTAATTAAAGCTATTTAAAAAACAACTCGGATGGTTTATAATCCATATTAGCAAACGGAGGTAAGGCTATGAAAAAAACTTATGTACTTGTAGGAAACTTCGGGTCGGGAAAATCCGAAATTTCGTTAAACATTGCAATGAAGGCGAACGAGGCAAAGCACGGCAGCACGGTTTTGATCGACCTGGATATAGTAAACCCGTATTTCCGCTCCGCAGAACGCAAGGATATGCTCGGGGAGAACGGCATAAAGCTCATATATCCGCAGTATGCTATGACTGGCGTTGAGGCGATGTCCATTCCGCCGGATATATATTCGGTATTTATAGATGAGCACGAAACGGTCGTGTTCGACGTAGGCGGCGACAATACGGGAGCCATCGCACTCGGGCAGTATCGCCGCAATTTTGCGGAGCTGGAGAATTTGGAGATACTCTATGCGATCAACTGCAAGCGTCCCTTTTCGGCAGAAGCGGAGCTTAATCTTGAGATGATGAATAAAATCTGCGCTGTAAGCAGACTGACCGTCACGGGGCTTATCAACAACGCAAACCTTTCCAACGAAACTACGGCCGAAACGCTTTACGAGGGCTATGAAATGGTAAAGACAATATCCGAACTCACGGGCATTCCCGTAAGGATGACGGTCGGCACGGAGGATGTGATAAAGGGCTTTGAGGCACTT
Source organism: Clostridia bacterium (assembly GCA_016296415.1). Lineage (GTDB taxonomy): Bacteria > Bacillota > Clostridia > Christensenellales > CAG-138 > JAEDJH01. The sequence goes on from JAEDJH010000048.1 coordinate 4,872, forward strand.
GCCCGTGAAAAGGGATTGGAGCAGAAGTACATCGGCGAGCTTTATCCCATAACACGGTATATGAACAGGGATTGGGAACGCTTTTTGCAAAACGGAATTTAATTTTACAACAAACGAAAAAACAGGGGAATCGCCTCTGTTTTTTTGTATTAACGGCAGGAATAAATGCGCCGCAGAACAATATATTTGTAAATTTGCACCGAAAATCTGCAAATTAATCTATATATTATTTGAATATATAAACTTGTGGTGTTATACTCTGTATGAGGTATTGTGTACGAAAAAATTTCGTGCATTACATATTGAAAGTGAGGTAGGTTTATGGTCAATGTAACTATCAATGTCGAACGTTGCAAGGGCTGCGGTCTGTGCGTGCGTGCGTGCCCCAAGAAGATTGTTGAGCTGTCAAAGACGAAGCTCAATTCAAAGGGCTATCATCCGGCAGAGGTCGTCAGACCCGAAGAGTGCATAGGATGCAAATCCTGCGCACTGACTTGCCCGGATGCGGTAATCGAAATAACAAAGTAAGACTTTTGGTTGAAGGAGAGAAAACTATGGCAAAGAAACTCATGAAGGGTTGCGAGGCTGTTGCGGAAGCCGCTATTCAGGCAGGCTGCCGCTTCTTCTTTGGCTACCCGATCACCCCTCAGAACGATATACCCGAGTATATGGCTGCAAGGATGCCCAAGATTGGCGGTTGCTTCCTCCAGGCGGAATCCGAAGTTGCGGCTATCAATATGGTATATGGTGCGGCCGGCGCAGGCGCAAGAGTAATGACGTCCTCGTCCTCGCCCGGAATCAGCCTTAAGCAGGAAGGTATCTCCTATCTTTGCGGCGCCGAGCTTCCCTGCGTTATCGTAAACATGATGCGCGGCGGCCCCGGACTCGGTTCAATACAGGCATCGCAGGGCGACTATTTCCAGACCACCAAGGGCGGCGGACACGGCGACTATCACATGATAGCGCTTGCTCCCTCCTCTGTTCAGGAAGCGATCGACCTTATGCAGGATGCGTTCGACCTTGCGGACATCTACCGCACTCCGGTAATGATGCTTGCCGACGGTATCATCGGTCAGATGATGGAGCCCGTTGAGTTCCATCAGACCGAGTCCAAGCGTGTACTTCCCGAGAAGGATTGGGCAACCACCGGCTGGAGCGAAGGCTGCGGCAGAAAGCGCGCCGTTGTCAACTCGCTGTACATTGAAAACGAAGAGCTGCAGGAGATGAACGACCGTCTTCAGGCACGCTATGCCGAGATAAACAAGAAGGAAGTCAGAGTTGAGCTGTACAAGACCGAAGGCGCGGAGGTAATCCTTACCGCATACGGCACCATCGCCCGTATCTGCAAGAGCGCAATCGCCCTCGCCGAGAAGGAAGGCGTCAAGGTAGGTCTTGTCCGTCCCATCACGATTTGGCCCTATCCCACGGAGGCCGTAAGGGCTGCAGTATCGCAGGACAGCGTAAAGCGTGTTATCGACGTTGAAGTAAACGCCGGTCAGATGCTTGAGGATGTTCGCCTTGCTGCAAACGGTGTAAAGGAAGTAGAGTTCCTCGGACGTCCGGGCAGCTTCATTCCCACCGCCGAAGAAATTTTTGAGAAGATCATGGAATCGAGGAGGGCGTAATAATGGAAACCTTGTTTAAGAAAACCTCTCTTTTGACCGATACCGTTCTTCACTATTGCCCCGGCTGCGGACATGGCATAGTTCACCGCCTTGTCGCCGAGGTCCTCGAGGAGCTTGGAGTCGGTGACCGTACGGTTGCCGTGGTTCCCGTAGGCTGTGCGGTTTTCGGATATAAGTATTTCAACATAGATACGCAGGAAGCGGCTCACGGACGTGCTCCGGCGGTTGCAACCGGTATCAAGCGTGTTCATCCCAACAACGTCGTATTCACCTATCAGGGCGACGGCGACCTCGCATCCATCGGTGCCGGTGAAATCGTTCATGCCGCCCACAGGGGAGAGAAGATAACGACCATCTTTATCAATAACGCAATTTACGGCATGACCGGCGGACAGATGGCTCCCACCACACTCGTTGGACAAAAGACCACCACCTCTCCCTACGGCCGTGACAAGGATCATTGCGGCAGCCCGATACGTATAGCGGAAATGCTTGCTACCATCGAGGGTGCGGCGTATGTTGAAAGGGTTGCTGTCAACAGCACCGCCAACATCATCAAGGCTAAGAAGGCCATCAGGAAGGCTTTCGAGTGCCAGCTTGCAGGAAAGGGATTCTCTATGGTGGAAGTCCTTTCCAACTGTCCTACCAACTGGGGTATGAGTGCTACCGAATCGATGAAGTGGCTTGAGGAGAACATGATTCCCTACTATCCCCTTGGCGTTAAGAAGGAGGTCTGATCATGTTAGAACAAAATATTTTCGCAGGATTTGGCGGACAAGGCGTCCTTTTGATGGGCAAGCTGCTTGCCGAAGCAGGTATGTTCGAGGATAAAGAGGTAACCTGGCTTCCCTCCTACGGTCCCGAAATGCGCGGCGGCACGGCAAACTGCTCTGTCGTTATTTCCGACGAGCCGGTTGCATCGCCCGTTGTAACGATGGCGACCACCGTTGTGGCGATGAACGAGCCCTCGCTCGACAAGTTCGAGGCAAACGTGCTGCCCGGCGGCAAAATCTTCATCAACAGCTCCATCATCAGCAAAAAGCCGGAGCGCAAGGATATCGACGTATATTATGTTCCCTGCAACGATATAGCCGAAGAGCTCGGCAATCCCCGTGTTGCAAACATGGTAATGCTCGGTGCCTATCTCGAAGTGACCAAGTGCGTTGACTTCGAGACCGTTCTCAAGGCTCTGCTGGAGACCCTCGGCGAGAAGAAAGCTCACCTCATCCCCATGAACCGCGAAGCGCTTCACAAGGGTGCTGCTTCCATCAAATAACTTGCCGTAAAGCTGCAATAAAAATTAAGAACCGAGGATAAATTCCTCGGTTCTTTTTGTGCTGCATCCGTTAGATGAGGTAAAACACAGCGAAGGCTGCGGCGATATTTACAATAAGACAGATGGGGAATCCGACGGTAAATTTTTTGTGCTTTGTTTTGTGCCGGAATGCGAGCATACCCAAAATTCCGCCCACAGCACCGCCGAGCAGAGCAATGAGGATAAGCGACCGTTCGGGAATCCGCCACAGACCTTTCGTTGCCGAGTGTTTATCGACCGCCATAAGTATGAAAAGCACTGCGGAGAAAAGAAGCAGATAGATGATAAAAAGCTTTTCTATAAATTCCATGCGACGATACCCTGTTCGTTATATTATGAGTTCCTGAATAAAGTCCGGCGCAGGCTCATCGGAGCTCATGGAGAGTACAATGTCGAAGCAATGCTTTTCGGACAGTTTTTCGAGGTAGTCCAGAACATTCTTTGATGCACCCGGTTTCTCGCCGATCAGGCTCACAAACCCGTCTATATACAGCGTTTCGAGGTCAAAATCCTGCGAAGCGATGCCCGAAACAAAGCCCATAAACATAGCCCTGCCGTCCAGACCGTATTCGGAAGCATCCGTAAAGCGAATCCCACGGTTCAGCGAGTACATATAGCTGCTGTCCCTTGCAATGAAAACAACCGTTCCCTTTGCCGTATGTACCGCATCATTTGCCATTGCTATCATTCGTTTCGTTTTGCCGCTGCCCTTGCTGCCATAGACGATTCGTATCAAAATACAGTTCCCCCTTAAATTATTATACTTATATGATAAAATACTTTTGCAAAAAAATCAACAATGCCGACAACAACGGACGAGTACATATTTTTCCTGCGAATCGACATTTTACGCCCGATAAAATTTGCAAATCATCGGGTGCGAATATAGACACGCGAAGGCAAACGTGATATACTTTGTATAGGTTGAGAAACTATGCAACCAATAATAAAAACAGGAGGAATAACAATATGACAAAGAAGATTCTGTCTGCAGTAGTAGCGGTGCTTATGGCATTGGCAATCATGCCTGTTGCGGCAATCGCTGCGCCTGTAACGGAAGAAGCGGCACTTGCCGTATTGGATAGGGCATGGGAAACCATCGACGCCGTTGAAGCGGAAGCTGTTTCCATGAAAGCTACCCCCGAAGAGGTAACCCTTGCCGCATACGAAGCTGCGGAGCGCAGCGATCGTGTGACCGATCTCACCTGGGAAGGCAGCAGGCAATTTGCTTTCAAGGTAGATGGAATGCACTGCGTCTATGTATATAGACTGCAGAACGAGATCGAACGCTATGAGGGCACCTATCGGGAGAGCCAGCAGTTTATTGCCGGAACGAACGGAAACGCTCCCTCGAGCGCAAACGTTCTCCTTGTTGCCCCTTATTATGGAATTGACAGCTCCTTCACCGATCAGTACAAGAATGAGGCGCAGTCCATCGCAGCAACGACCGGCGGTTCTTATACCCTGCTTGAAAGGGATGAGGCCACGGGTCCTGCAATCGCAGCGGCATACGCTGACAAGGGCGTTGTAATTTACGACAGCCACGGAACCCAGAGCGGCAACTCGTCCTATCTGTGCCTTACCACCGACGAAGGCATAACGCAGTCCGACTATACCAACGGCTACGCGGTATATGCCGGCGGCGAAGCTTATATCGACGGACGCTATATTAACGCACATAAGAGCGAAGAGCTTTCCAACTGCCTGGTATGGATGGCGATTTGCGAAGGTATGATGGCGAGCGGTCAGGGTACCACCGGCCGCGCACTCCTCGATGCGGGCGCAGCCGTTGTTTACGGCTATTCGCAGTCCGTAACCTTCGCCGGCGAATACATGTATGAGGAAGTATTCTGGAACGAGATGAAGAACGGCGCAACCGTTGCGGAAGCAATCGCCGTTATGAAGGATGAGCACGGCATACCGGATCCCTACGGTGACGCATATCCTGCATATCCTATCGTAATGTCTCCCACGGATCCCTTCCCCGCAAATCCCGACGGTCCGCAGACTGTTACCAGCGATTGGAAGCTCATTGACGATGAGCCCGTTATCGTAACCGGCGTTGCTCTCACTCCCGAAAGCACCGGCCTTTACATCAACAACACATTTACTTTTGATTATGTCACGACCCCCGAGAATGCCAACAACTATTCCGTTGACTGGTCAACCGAGGATACCGATATAATCTCCGTCGATAAGGAAACCGGTCTTGTGACGGCCCTTGCAGCCGGCGAAGCAACCGTAAAAATCACCGTCACCAACAACTATGAGGGTGAAGCAACCAGGAGCGGCGAAACCTACACCGCCGAAGCAACCGTAAACGTATTCGGCGCTCAGGCTCTCACCGGTATCGGCGTAACCCCCGAAGCAGCTGAAATTTTCGTTGGCGGCGAAGCACTCCAGCTTACCCCTGTGTTTACTCCCGCAAATGCAAGCAACCAGAATGTAACGTGGAAGAGCAGCGACGATACCGTTGCAACCGTTGACGAAAACGGTCTTGTAACTGCAGTGGCATCCGGCGAAGCCACCATAACCGTTACTTCCGAAGAGGGCGGCTTTACCGCACAGGCGGTTATTACCGTCGTCAGCATCGGTGACGTTCTCAACATCGAGGGCGGCGAGCTCGTATTCGATATTTCCGGAGAATATCCCTGGGTAATTACCGAGGAAGACGGCAGGGCGTGTGCGATGTCCTCCAACCAGGGACACTCGAGCACCACCTCATCCATCTCCACCACGGTTAGCCTCGAAGAAGGCGATGCGTTCGTGTTTGAATATAAGGTAAGCTCCGAAACTTACTTTGACAAACTTATATTCAGCATCAATGGCGAAGAGGCTGACAGATACAGCGGAATCATAAACCAGTGGCAGCGGGTGATGTATACCGCCGAGGCGACCGGCGAATACACCTTCACTTGGGAATACGTAAAAGACACCAGCGTTAACCGCGGCGAAGACACCGCATGGCTGGACAACGTCGGTGTTGTTGAAGCAGGCGCTACGTGCAACGTAACCTTCACCGCAGGCGAGGGCGGAGCGCTTATCGGAGAGACGGCGATAGAAGTTCCCTTCGGCACCGTTCTTACCACCGATGACGTTCCCACTGTGGAGGCAAACGAAGGCTTTGTTGCTGCAGGCTGGACTCCCTACAGTCCCGTTGGAGCGACCATCATTTCCGATGTGGATTTCGAGATCAGTTTTATTGAAATTGGCGATGGCATAGCTCAGGTTATCCTCACCGCAGGCGATGTATGGGGTGACGGCAGCGGCTATCAGATGCTTCTTGACAGCGGTGCTACCGCATACGGCACGATCATTCCCGAAACGGGCGCATTGACCGCAGAGGGTCAGGCAGCCGATCCGAGCATTTATGCCGAGTTTGAGTACAAAATCCCCGAGAATGCGGATGGCGCACTCAATACCTCGAATATCGTTATCAATGGCTCAGTTGCAATTTTGATTCCCGCAGGCGTATATGACTGGTGCATAACCAATCCGACCCCCGGAGACAGAGTCTGGATTGCTTCGTCCAACAACCCGAACTGCCCCGGCAGATATGATGATTTCATATTCGAGGCAGACAAGACCTACGAATTTACCGTAACCCTTTCCGGAGAGAACGACTGGGTAGAGCTTGAGATAAGCGACGGCATCGAAGAGCCCACGCCTCCTCCGACCGATCCCGTTCCCACCGATCCCGTTCCCACCGATCCGCTTCCCAGCAATCCTCCCGCAAGCGACTTGATTGCAGGCTGGTACTTCGAGACTGAAGAAGAAGTTGCCGAGTGGAC
>JAEDJH010000049.1 GCA_016296415.1 Clostridia bacterium
AAAAACCTCCCCTGTTCAAGGGGAGGTGGCTGCCCGTAGGGCAGACGGAGGGGTACCTTTTAAACACAGCGGCAAGCCGCATCAATGCACCAAGACCGCACTGTATTCACTCAAAAAAACCATTTACAGCATTTCATAACTTCCCTCTTCACTCCATGCCGCAGACCGCAAGCAGCCTTGCCGCCGTCTCGATCGCCCTGTCGTCCGTTCTGAAGTCGGAATTATGCCACGAGGGATTATGCTCGTTCGGCACGCCCGAACCTACCCAGAAAAAGAAGGTATCCGCCATTTTCGAGTACAGCGCAAAGTCCTCCGACGCAAGGCAGGGCGCAGCGCTTATCACGTCGCATTCCCGCACGGTTTTTCTCGCCGCCGAAAGCGCATATCCGTACATTTTTTCGCCGTTTGTGACCGCCGGGGCGGCAAAGTTCAGCTCAAATCTGCCCTCGCACTCAAACGCCCTTGCGGTGGACTCTACTATCGTTTCAAGGCGCTCGAGCGCCCTCGCCCTCGCCCCTTCGTCAAAGCTTCTCATGCTGCCCGTCATCTCCACCGTGTCCACGACGAGATTTTCCGGCACGCCGCCGTGTACGGAGCATACGCTGATGACCACGGTGTCGGTCGGGTCGATATTGCGGCTGACTATCGTATTCACGGCGCAGAGTATGTGTCCGGCGCAGGTTATCGGATCCTTTATAAGATGCGGCATGGAGCTGTGTCCGCCGACGCCCGTTACCGTTATTTTGAAATTGTCCTTCGCCGCCATAAGGGGACCCTTGTTCACGACTATCCTGCCGCATTCCACCTCGGGACGGTTGTGCAGCCCATATACCCTGTCGGGTCTCAGGCGTTCAAAAAGCCCGTTTTTTATGACAAGGTTTGCGCCCTCGCAGGTCTCCTCGCCCGGCTGGAACAGCAGTATCACGTCGTTTTTCAGCTCCGTCTCATGCCTTTTGAGCAGCTTCGCCGCACCCAAAAGCGCCGCCGTGTGGAAGTCGTGACCGCAGGCGTGCATCATGCCCTCGTGCTCGGACTTCACCCCGACGGCGGCGGTCTCGTTCGCCTTTATGCCGTCGATGTCCGCGCGGAGAAGCACGGTTTTGCCGCTTTTTTCGGGATTTTTACCCCGTATTACCGCAACTGCGCCCGTTTTCAGTCCAATGTCCGCAAGCTCTGTTCCAATTTCGTTCAGCCTCGCCTTTATGAACGCCGTCGTTTTATGCTCGTGCATGGACGGCTCGGGTATCCTGTGCAGCGCCGTTTTCCAGCCGATAAGCTCCTTTATTTCACATTCGTCAAATCGCACATTAAATCCTCCGTCTGTCAGTTTTCGGAGCCGAAAAAGCCCATTTTCCCGAACGGGTAAAGCAGCATGAACACCTCGCCCTTTATCCGGCGCCTTTCGACAACGGTGTTTGCGGCGGATATGCCGCCAAGACCGCTCCTGTCGTCGCAAAGCACGAAGTATCCGTCCTCGGGTATCTCGGTCATCTCCATGTCGGGCAATATCTCCGTTCCTGCGACGGTATAGCCCTCCTCGCGCAAAAGACCTCCGTTTATGTATATCTTTCCGTCCTTTATCTCCACCGTTTCGCCGCCGACGGCGATTATCCTGACTATCCTGAAGCCTGCGTCCGCACCCTCCGTCCGATTGGCAACGGCAACAATGTCGCCCCGCACGGGCTTTGAAAACAGCTTTGACAGCCCGAACGTCAGCACCACGTCGTTTTCGCATATCGCCGGCGCCATGGCATTGTCAACCATACGCACGGGGGGAGTTATGAACAAAAACAGAAAAAACGCCGCAAGCACGCATGAAAACCCAATCGTAAGGGCTTCATACAGCCTCAGGCGTTTGTACAGCTCACGGTTTTTGGCGGTGCGCCTTCTTATTCTCTCTGCCGCCATAGCCGTTACCTGCGATTTTCTCCGGAATATGCCTTGTCATCAAGCTTTACCGAGCGCATACTCCCCAGCGGGAGCACCACGGAATGCACCCTGCCGATTATCCTGCTTTTGGGTATCGCCTCCACCATGTAATAGCGGCTGTCCGTGCTGTCGTTGCGGTTGTCGCCCATCACGAACCAGCTGTTTTCCGGCACGATGTAGGGTCCGTAGTCGCCCTCTATCCTGCCGTTCCAGTAGGCGGACTCGTCAAGCTCCTTCCCGTCGATAAACACCCTTCCGCCCTTTACCTCCACGGTTTCGCCCGGCAGACCTATGACACGCTTTACGCAGGTTTTTCCCGTGAATATCTCGCCTGCGTGGTAGGTATCGTAGTATATGTCGGGATATTCGCATATCACTATGTCGCCCCGTTCGGGGTCGGCAAAAAGATAGCTCAGCTTTTCCACAAACAGCCTTTCGCCGTCCATCAGCGTGGGCTGCATGGACTGCCCCTGCACCCTCGTGGGTTCGGTTATAAACGTCCTGACGGCGAAGGTGAATATCACAACGATGAGGAGGCTGACCAAAAGATCCAGCGTCGCCGTGCGCCTGTAGCTTTTTTCGTGCTTAAAGCGCCTTTCCTCCACGTTCATAAGCGAGCTTATCATCCGTTTTTGTTTGCGTGCGTTCATTTTTCCTCGTTTTCTGCGGCGGCGATTATTTTCTTGCCCGCTTTTATAAAGTCACATCGGTCGAGCATGACGATACGCCCGCAGTTTACGCATTTAAGCTTTATATCCGCACCCGTGCGGACGATGACCCATGCGTTTGTTCCGCAGGCATGAGGCTTTCGCATCATGACGGTATCACCCAATGCAAATTCTGTAAGCATACTGCCACCTCTGTTTTTTTCATATTATAACAGCTTGGCGGCAAACAAGCAACGAATTTAAGTTATAGTAGCGCTCTGCACCGTTTTTCGGGGGATGCGGCTCAACTTTTTCCGCTTTCGGAGGGTTTTGGGAAGCATTGTGCCGTAAAAGGCTTGCAAATATTTGTTCGTTGCGGTAAACTCGTGATATTAAGAAAATTTATCCTGCCGTCGGTCTATCCGCCGGACGGGATGAGATAAAAGGAGAATATGACATGACAGCTTTTGCGTCCAGAATGGATAACGTATCGGGCAGCGCCATAAGGGAGCTTTTCAAGCTTTTGGGAGACCCCAAAATAATCTCCTTCGGCGGCGGCAACCCCTCAAAGGACTCGTTCCCCGTTGACCTCGTGCGTCAAATGACCGACAAAATTCTCGCCGAAAAGGGCACGGTCGTGCTTCAGTACGGCGCAACCGAGGGCTACAAGCCCTATATCGAGGCATGCCTTGAGTACCTCAGGGCGAGAAAGGGTCTTGTGGGAACGCCCGCAAATATGCTTGCGCTCTCCGGCTCGATGCAGGGTATCGACCTAATCACCCGCATCTTCGTAAACCCCGGCGATGCGGTGCTTGTCGAGTCCCCGTCTTTTTTGGGTGCGCTCCAGACGTTCAACCTTTACCAGGCAAAGCTCGTCCCCGTCGAGATGGAGGAGGACGGCATCGTTATCGAAACGCTCGAAAGGCTGATGAAGGAGCATAAGCCGAAGCTGTTCTACTGCATCCCCACGTTCCAGAACCCGACGGGCAGAACGCTTTCGGCGAAAAAGCGCCGGCAGGTCGCCGAGCTTGCCAGAAAGTATGACGTCATCGTCATCGAGGACGATCCCTACTGCGAGCTTCGCTATACGGGCGAACCCCTCCCCACCATCAAGTCGTTCGATGAGGACGGTCACGTTATACTGCTCTCGAGCTTCTCAAAGACGCTCTCCCCGGGACTTCGTGTGGGCAACGCCTTCGGTCGTGAGGACATAATCCGCAAGATGACGATATGCAAGCAGAGCGCCGACACGCACTCTTGCAACATCACGCAGGCCATCGCCGCCGAGTTCGTCGCCGGCGGATACATGGTGCCGCATCTTGAGCAGATAATCCCCGACTACGCCCTTCGCATGAACACGATGCTGGACGCACTTGCAAAATACTTCCCGTCCGACTGCACCTATACCAAGCCCGACGGCGGTCTGTTCATCTGGGGCGAGCTGCCCAAGGGAACGCCTGCGCTTGAGCTGTTCAAGCGTGCCGTTGAGGAGATAAAGGTTGCGTTCGTACCGGGCGAGCATTTCTTCATCAGCCCCGACATGGGCAAAAACACATTCCGCCTTAACTTCTCGGCGGAGACCCCCGAGCGCATCGAGGAAGGCGTAAGGCTGCTCGGCGGACTTATTTCAAAGCTGTAAGCGGCAAAGGATACAACACAGTAATGACAACGAACTTAAACGTATATGACATACTCGAGGAAAGGGGCTTTTTGAAGCAGGCCTCTCACCCCGAAAGGATAAAGGAGCTTCTCGGCGAGGAGAAGGTAACGTTCTACATCGGCTTTGACCCGACGGCGGACAGCCTTCACGTCGGACATTACGTTGCGCTCATGACCATGGCGCACATGCAGCGTGCCGGACACCGCCCGATAATACTGCTCGGCGGCGGCACGGCGATGGTGGGCGATCCCTCCGGCAAGACTGATATGCGAAAGATGCTCTCCGAGGACGACATAAAGCACAACGTCGCCAACTTCAAGCAGCAGATGGGACGCCTCATCAGCTTCGAGGGCGAAAACGGTGCGATAGTCGTGAACAACTCCGACTGGATAAGCGACCTTAACTTCATCGGCTTCATGCGTGACATAGGCGTGCATTTTTCCGTAAACAGGATGCTTGCCGCAGAGTGCTACAAGCAGCGCATGGAGGGCGGACTGACCTTCTTTGAGATGAGCTATATGCTCATGCAGAGCTACGACTTTCTCGTGCTGAACCGCCGCTACAACTGCGTGCTGGAGATGGGCGGCGACGACCAGTGGAGCAATATGCTCGGCGGCGTGGATCTGATAAGAAAGATTGAAAGAAAGCCCGCATTCTGCCTCACCACCTCGCTTCTCACAAACTCCGAGGGCAAGAAGATGGGCAAGACCGAGCGGGGCGCAGTATGGCTTGACAAGGAAAAGCTCCCCGTCTATGACTTCTACCAGTACTGGCGCAACGTGCCCGATGCGGACGTTGAACGCTGTCTTTCCCTGCTGACGTTCATACCGATGGAAAAGGTACGGGCGATGTGCAGCGAGGGCGGCGCCGCCATGAACGAGGCAAAGCGCACCCTTGCCTTCACCATAACCGAGCAGGTTCACGGCACGGAGGAGGCGCTCCGTGCGCAGCAGGCGGCGGAGGCGCTGTTCGGCGGCGGCGGAAGCCTTGCCAACATACCCACACTGGAGCTTGGTGCGGAGGAAATAGAGGCAAGCGGTCTTAGGGTAGTGGATCTGCTTGCGATGAGCGGTCTTTGCAAGTCAAAGTCCGATGCAAGGCGCATGATCGAGCAAAAGTCGGTTTACGTTGACGAACAGCAGGTAACCGACACCTACGCCACCGTACCCCACGAGGCTTTGGGCGAGGGCGTGCTGCTCAAAAAGGGCAAAAAGGGCTTTGTCCGCATAATCGGAAAATAGCAAATGGCGTACAGGACGGTCAAAACCGCCTCCGAGACGGAATATACGGTGAACAAATCCCGCTTCATCGGTCGGTGCATACCCGTCGAGACGGAGGAGGAGGCTCTTTCGGAGCTTGCCGCCATAAGGAAAAAGCATTGGGACGCAACGCACAACTGCTACGCCTACGTTATCGGCAAGGCGGGTGCGGACGCCGCAAGCACCGTCATGCGCTTCTCCGACGACGGAGAGCCCGGCGGCACGGCGGGAATGCCCATGCTGAACGTGCTTCGGCAAAAGGGCATAACCAACGTTTTGGTCGTTTCCACAAGATACTTCGGCGGAATACTGCTTGGCGCAGGCGGACTCGTTCGTGCCTACTCCAAGTCGGCGGCGATGGCTGTCGATGCGTCGGGCATTGTTTCGGTGGTGGACGGCGTGATAATCAAAATCGCCATGGACTACTCCCGCTACGGCTCGCTCGACACGTTTTTGCAGCGGAAAAAGGCGGAGCCGGAGTCGCTTATGGATATACGGGGAACGGAATTTACCGACCTTGTCACCGTTGAGGTGGGCATTCGTGCGGAGGAGGCGGAACGCTTCATCGCCGACACAGTGGAGCTTACCGACGGGCGGGTAACGCCCGAAATAACCGCAAGGTGCGAACTTAAAATATAAAACACCGCTTTAATACGGTCAATAATAATGGAGGTACATATATGAAAATCGATGTAACTTTGACAACAACGCCCAAGGCAAAGCCGCAGGACGAGTCCAAGCTCGGCTTCGGCAAGATCTTTACCGACCACATGTTCATCATGGAATATGAGGAAGGCAAAGGCTGGATGAATCCCCGTATCGAGCCGTATCACAGGCTGTCGCTCGACCCGTCGAGCACGGTGCTGCACTATGCTCAGGAGATATTCGAGGGACTCAAGGCTTACCGTGCGGACGACGGACGCATCCTTATGTTCCGTCCCGAGGAAAACTGCCGCCGCCTTAACCGCTCGGCAGACCGTATGTGCATGCCCGACATAGACGTCGATTTCAACCTTGAGGCGATGAAGGAGCTTGTCAAGGTCGAAAAGGAATGGATACCGCACGCCGCAGGCACCTCGCTGTATCTCAGACCGACGATGTTTGCAAACGACGAGGCTCTCGGCGTTCACGCCGCAAAGCGCTACATATACTTCATCATCTGCGCCCCCTCCGGCGCATATTATCCGCAGGGTCTTGCCCCCGTCAAGATCCGTGTTGAGGACAGATACGTTCGTGCGGTCAGAGGCGGCACGGGCTTTGCAAAGACCGGCGGCAACTACGCCGTATCCATCAAGGCGGGCGACGAGGCCGTTAAGGACGGCTTTGCGCAGGTGCTCTGGCTCGACGGCGAGACCATGCAGTACGTTCAGGAGGTCGGCGCAATGAACATGATGTTCCTCATCAACGGCACCATCGTCACCGCACCGCTCGACGGCTCCATCCTCCCCGGCGTCACCCGTGACAGCATCCTCACCCTTGCACGCAGCGAGGGCTACAAGGTCGAGGAGCGCAAGATACACATTGACGAGCTTATGGATGCGTGCGAAAGCGGCGCTCTCACCGAGGCATGGGGCACCGGCACGGCGGCGGTCGTATCCCCCGTCGGACACCTTGCGTACAAGGACAAGATGCTCGCAGTCGGCGACGCAGGCATCGGCAAGCTGACCCGGCACTTCTACGACAGGCTCACCGGCATCCAGTGGGGCAGGCTCGACGATCCGTTCGGCTGGGTAACCGAGGTCAAGTAAAAAGTTTTATTGTGGGGGCTTTGCCCCCACACCCCTATCGGGGGCAAGGGGACACAGTCCCCACCAGAAGTTTTCTCCTGCCAAAAGCAGGGTCAATTCCTCTGTGAGCGGCGGGCCGGAACGGATCAAGTGAAAGGAGTTTTCCCATGAGCCTGCAGGAATCGGGCGAAATGTATCTTGAGGCGATACACATACTTTCGGGCAGGGGCAGCGTGGTTCGTGCGATAGACGTGGGCGAATACATGGGCTACTCCAGACCGAGCGTATCAAGGGCGGTCGGGCTGCTCAAAAGCGGCGGCTACATCACCATTGCCGCAGGCGGCGCAATAACGCTCACCGAATCCGGCAGGGCGATTGCGGAAAAAATATACGAACGCCACACGCTGATAACGGAATTTCTCGTCCGCCTCGGCGTTGACAGGGACGTTGCGGCAAGGGACGCCTGCAAGATAGAACACAGCATAAGCGATGAATCCTTCGGCGCACTTAAAAGCTACGTAGGAACAATTCTGAACGGGAACGATTTATCAACATAAGCTGCATTTTTGGCAAAAACGGGCAATATGCTCTCATATACCGGCAATACGTCAGCTTTCGTCGGCAATCAAACCTTGCGAAAGCCTTGATCATATTATAAAACGAAAGGAAGCACTGACATGAAAAAAACAAATATTTTAAATAGGGGCGGGGTTGTCCGCCGCCTGCTTGCCGCCGTGCTTGTATGCATGCTTATCAGCACTATGCTGCTCGGGCTTTCCGGCTGCACCGGACCCGGGAAAGGGCCGCAGCCCTCTCCCACCCCCGTGCCGCCCACGGCAGCGCTGACTCCGCAGCCCTCTCCCACTCCGGCACCGCCTACCGAGGAGGAGCTGAAGGCGGCGAACAAGGCGCTTTTTGACGAGCTTGACCTCGATTTGTTCAAGTCGATGGTGCTGGGCGACACGCTCACGTTCATGCTCAGCGTCGATAACCCCGAAAACTTCGGCATTGCCGCCGAGGATATACCGATGACGCTCGGCGAATTTACCGAGGAGGCGTTCAACGAATGGACGGCGGAATGTGCCGCCTATCAGGGCCGCCTTGAGCAGATCGACCGCAGCATGCTTGACGAGCGGGATCAGCTTTCGTACGACATGATCGACCGCTTCATCGAATATGAGCTTATTTTCGCCGACTATTACCTCTTTTCCGAGCCGCTTCAGCCCTACGTGGGATTGCAGAGCAACCTGCCCGTCTCGCTTGAGCTGATGCCCCTTGAAACCGCCGAGGATATTGAGGCCTATATCGCCGTGCTGCGTGACACCGGCCGCTATTTCGACCAGATCGCCGCATTCGAGGCCGAAAAGCTGACCGAAGGGCTGTTCATGCCCAAGAGCGCAGCCGAAACCGTGGTAAACGATTGCAAGTCGTTCTGCAAGACGGGCAAGAAATGCTTCCTGATAACCGACTTCCCCGAGCGCATTGCCGATGTGGATCTGACCGACGATGAGCGCAGCGCCTATATCGACCAAAACTCCGCCGCGGTGCTTGACGTGCTGCTTCCGGCATACGAGAAGCTTGCCGACGAGATAAAGCGCCTCAGCGACGAGTGCGAGGCAAACGGCGGCTCACCGCTTGAAAAGGGACTTTACTACGTCGATGGCGGCAAGGAGTTCTTCTTTGAAAGCATCCGTCGGGCGTCCTGTGCGCACATGAATGCCAATGAGATCGAGGATCTTTTGTTCGACACGCTTGCAGACCGCTATGAAAAGCTTTATTCCGCCTATCTGGGCCTCCCCGCAGGCTGGGAAAACCAATCGTTCGAGCTGAGCGTGGGCAGCGTTCAGGAAAATCTCGACTATCTGAGGGATAAAATTTCGGAGGACTTCCCTGCGCTTCCCGAACATGACGTAAGGCTTTACAACGTGTCCAAGTCGCTCGAGGACAGCTTCAGCCCTGCGGCATACCTTATTCCCCCCGTTGACAACGCCTTTAACAATACCATAATAATCAACAACAAGGCTGTCAAAGACTCACAGACGCTGCTCGCCACGGTGGGTCACGAGGGCTATCCCGGACACATGTACCAGTATATATACCAGCGCAATCTGGATGGCGTCGGGCTTTTCCAAAGCGTAATGTCGCTGACCGCCTATTACGAGGGCTGGTCGCAGTACGCCGAGGAGTACGTTTATAAAAACACCGTCATTGACCGGGACATGGGCGAGCTTTTGGCGACGGACTCTGTCATCGGCAACGTGCTTTTCCCTGCGATAATCAGCCTCAGCGTAAACGGCTACGGCTGGGATCTTGCGGACGTGGAAAGCTATCTTGCGGACTTCGGAATGCAGGCGTATGCCGAGTATTATTACGAATATGCGGTGAATATGCCCACCTACTATTTCGACTACGCCATCGGCTACTCGTGCTTCTTCCGCCTGTATGATCTGTACAAGGACGAGAAGGGTCTTGAATTTGACCCCTACACCTTCCATGAGGAGTACCTCTCCTACGGCCCCGCCTACTTCGACATGATCGAGGAAAGGCTGCTCGGCGAGGAGTAAACGGGCAGTGCCTCCGAAATTTGAAGGCATAAAAAAGCACGCTCTCCAAAAATGGGGATGCGTGCTTATTTTTCCGCTTTTCTTTCACACCCTCGTGAATCACACCCTCGTGAATCACACCTTCGTGAATCACACCTTCGTGAACAGCCGTGCAAGCAGGGGGCGTTTCACCTTGAGCGCACCCTTCGGGCAAAACTCCTGACAGCAGAAGCAGCGTATGCAGCGCTTTCGGTCAAAGTGCGGCGTTTTATGCCCGCCGGTTAGGGTTTTTGTGCGCAGTGTTATTGCATGCAAAGTTTTTGCGCGCAATGTTATTGCGTGGGCGGGACACATATCCTCGCACTTTCCGCAGGAGATGCACTCGCTCGCCTTTACCTTCGGTACGGCAACGAGGTTCGCCTGAATGAATTTGTTGACTATCAAAAACTCCCCGAGGTTATCCACGCTCTTTGTCGGCAAAAGCTCAAAGTCCGGCACACGGTACGGCGAAATTTCCCCGTACAGCGAAAGCTCCTTCGCACTTTCGGGCGAAAGTCCCCTCTCCGCCGCCGCCTTTACCGTCAGCACGGACTTTCCGTCCAGCCCGATAATCTCCGCCGCCGCCGCATCGAGCTTATACGGCGAAAACGACGCCATCAATGCGCCTATCTTTTTGGGCTTGCCCGCCGTGGGGCCGTTCCCCTCCATGCCCACCACCGCATCCATTATGTACAGACGGGGCTTGAAATGCTCGTTTAAGTCGATGAGCATATTCGCAAAATCCGTCTGGTTCGGGAAGCGATAGTGAAACTCCGGCTTTATAACGCCCGGGATAACGCCGAACATATTCTTTACCGCACCGCTCATTCCCATCATGCCGTGCGTCTTGAGCTTTGAAAAACCGATTATCGCATCGACCTCATCGAGCCATGCGGTATAGGGGAAACGCCTCAGCACCATACCGTCAATGCACTCCGCTTCCCTCGTTTCCACATTCCTGTTCAATACGGCGCCCGCCGCCTCCGCCTCCTGCATCCCCGTGAAGGAATACACCATCGAAAGCGCCTTTACCGAGTATGCACCGCCCGGGCTGTCGCCGATTATTACCCTTGCGCCGAGGGCGATGAGCCGCCGTGTAAGCTCCGCCAAAAGCGTGGGATGCACCGTCGCCGCCGCTTCGGGGTGCTTGAATGTAACGAGATTCGCCTTTATGCCGACGGTCATGCCGCTTTTTACCCACGAAAGTGCGTCAAGCGAAGCAAAAAGCTCGTCATACGCCGCCTTCACCGTCTCCTCGGAATAGTTATCGCAGCCGACTATCGAAACGTCGGGCATAGTGTTTTTATCCGTCATTCTCTTTTCACCGATGGCTGTCCTTGTTTATAATGCCTGTTATAATACCTTGGTCTTTGCCGCTGTTATTCGCATGGGCAGATTGCCCTTGGGCAAGTTGCCTTTGGGCAAGTTCGCC
>JAEDJH010000050.1 GCA_016296415.1 Clostridia bacterium
TGGAAAAAGCGGCGTGAACGAGTCACACCGCTTGCTTGTAAGATGCTTTATCAGTCGGATACGTAGGGCAGCAATGCAACCTGCCTTGCGCACTTGATTGCGGCAGCGAGGTCACGCTGATGCTTTGCACAAACGCCGGACATACGGCGGGGCATTATCTTGCCGCGCTCAGTGGTATGCTTGCGAAGCCTGTTGATATCCTTGTAATCGATCTTGTCGATCTTATCTACGCAGAAAGCGCAAACCTTACGCCTTGTTTTCCTTTGACGGGGCTTCATTTTGCGATCTTCCATGGTTGTTTCTCCTTTCATTTATGTTGGTTGAGTTCGGTCGGAATCAGAACGGAAGTTCGTCATCGCTTATATCCGCAAATCCGTCGGCATCCATATTGGGCGCCTGATTGTTTGACGGGGCATAATACGTGTTTGCCCCACCGTTATACGACGAGGAACCGGATTGTTCCCTCGGCGTAAGGAACTCGATGTCATCCGCAACTATCTCAACCACCGTGCGCTTGGTGCCGTCCTTTGCGTCGTAGGTGCGGCTCTGAAGCTCGCCGACAACGCACACTTTGCGGCCCTTTGCAAGGTATTTGGAACAGTTTTCGCCAAGCTGACGCCACGCAACGATGTTGAAAAAGTCGGTTGCACGCTCGCCGCCCTGTCCGGCAAACCGCCTGTTCACGGCGATGGAGAACGAACATACGCTCGTTCCGCCGGAGGTTGAACGGAGTTCGGGATCCCTGGTCAAATTGCCGATAAGGATTACTTTATTCATTCTTTATCATCCTTTCTCAGCGCTGCGATTTACGCATCCTTACGGATTACGACATAACGCATGATGCTTTCGTCGTTCTTGAAGTTACGCTCGAGCTCGCTCGGCAGAGCGGATTCGCCTGCAAAGAGCATAAGCACGTAGTAACCCTCGGTCTTGTAATCGATGGGGTATGCAAGACGGCGCTTGCCCCACTCATCAACCTTCTCAACCTCACCACCGTTTTTCTTAACGATGTCGGCAAACTTTTCTACAACAGCTTTGGTTGCTTCCTCGTCAAGTTCGGGTGTGATAATGTAAAGGGATTCATACTTATTCACACTTTTCACCTCCTTATGGTCTTTGGCCCTGCATTAACCTTCGCAGAGCAAGAAGGGCATTTTGAGCGATTTATTATAACACGGTCTTTTTGCCGTTACAAGAGATTTTTTTATATATGATTACTTTACTTTATACATCCACGCCCTGCCTTTTTTGCCCGTGCGGTCAAGCTGCCCTATCGAAAACAGCACGTTTACCGCCGTGCCGGCACGCCTGACGGTCAGCCCCGTTTTTTCCGAAAAGTCCTTCACGGTAAACTCCTCCGGCAGGTCTTTGGGGAGAAGCCTTCGATAGTCCTCCGGTGTTCTCAGCACCATCTCGTCCTCAAGCGCAAGCGGAAAGCGTTCAAACCTTGTCGAGCCCCTTTTCCCGTCTGCGCTCCAGCCGTTTTTAAGCCTGTATTCCTCAAGCTCCACGAGCATCAGCCTGACAGACAGCTTTTCGTTCGTAAGATAGGGCTTCAGCTTGTACAGTTCAAAAAAGCAGTCGCAGAAGCTGCCTTTTCTCGGGCTTTTGCGCCGCTTTGTCGTTTCGCCCGTGCTTCCGTCTATCCAGACTATCCATTTTTTGTACGGTATCGGATAGACGATCTCGACCCGATAGCCGCAAAAAAACGCATCGAGCTTTTTTCTCAGCCTGTCAAAGCCCCTCGTTTGAACCTCGACTATCCTGCTTCCGTCAAGTATGTCCGCAAAGGCGCCGCAAACACGCCTCTCGTGCTTTTCCTCATCGGGCTCGATGTATTTTTTGATTGCCGCATGGAGCGTGCGCTCCGAAAGGGTTCCTATGCCGCCGCTTCGGCGGCGAAGCTCTCCGATATTGGCGCAAATATCCGCAAAGCGCTTTTTGTCGGCATCCGTACAGCACATATCGGTCAGTATTCGCCCTTCGGCACGGTCTTTTGCACCTTGCGCTTTATTCGCTGCAGCGCATTGTCAACGGATTTACGGCTTCTGCCTATCTCCTTCGCTATTTCTTCATAGCTTTTCCCATCGATAAACAGCAGCAGCGTCTGCATTTCAAAATCCGTAAGGCTCTCCTCCATCTGCTTGAGCATGATCTCAAAATTTTCCCTGCCTATCACGCTGTCCTCGGGATTGTCGATAAGCCCCGACGGGGTTATGTCCAAAAGCGTCCTGTCGGGCGTATCGCCGTCTATCGGCCGGCTGAGCGAAATATAGCTGTTGAGGGGAATATGCTTGTTGCGCGTGGCGTGCTGGATGGCGGTGATTATCTGGCGGGTTATGCACATATCGGAAAACGTGCGGAAGTTCGCCTGCTTGCCCTCGTCGTAGTCCCTTATCGCCTTAAAAAGCCCTATCATGCCCTCCTGCACAATATCGTCCCTGTCGGCGCCCAGTATGAAATATGGCCTCGCCTTTATCTTGACCAGGTTTTTATAGCGTGAACATATTTCTTCATAGGCAAGCTCGTCTCCGGCCTTCGCCATCAGCACGAGTGCATCGTCCGACAATTCGCAGTAATTCATTTTATCCCCATAATATGCTCGTAAGTGACCTTCGGCACGATTTGCCGCACGGCCTCGTAGTTTCTCTCCACCATCAGCCGCCGCACCTCGCTTGCGCTTATGTTGTCAAGCCTCGGTATTTCCACCACCTCCACGCCGTTTTGGGGCAGTATCAGCTTCATTCGCTCGTTGTAGGCGTTTGTTACGGGGCAAAAGGGCTCCGTTCCCACAAAGCGCTTGGTTATGCCGAGCCTCGGTGCGATCCGCTTTGCAAACAGCGTAAGGTCAAGGTCGGCGTTTATCTCGGCAGCATCGGCGGTCTCCTTCAAAAAATAGGTCGGGAACGTTGCCGATGAAATCAGGTAGTCCTCGCTTCTGTGCACAAAAACGTTCTTTATATGCTCCGTCCCACGCTTTACAAGGGAATATCTGTCCTCCGCCGGGAACATGGATCTATCCTCGCTCAGTACGAAAACGTGCAGGCAGTCCACCTGCTTTGCGGCGGTCTCCATAAGATAGAGGTGTCCGTTCGTAAACGGGTTGCAGTTGCACACAAGCGCACCCGCCGTCCCCTCGCATCTCGGCAGGGAATCGAGGAATTTATCAAGCCCGTGCCTCGTGTTCTCCATCATAAGAACATCGGCGGTCGATACGAGCCGGTAAAACGAAAGCGCCTTGAACATATCCTCGTTTTTGGGCTTTGTGAACAGGAACAGATGCTTCTTCCCCTCACCGAAGGCATGGGTAACAAGCTGTGACACTATGCTCGCACAAGCGCCCTCGCCCTGCGCCCTGTCATCGACGGCAATGTACTTGAGCACGTTTCCGCAAAGCGAGCCCGTTGCCATTATCTCATCGTCATCGTTGTAAAGCAGTGCGGTAAAGTCGGCATCGTCCCCTGCCCTGAGTCCGAATTTGCTCAGAAACTCCTTATTTTTGATAAGGCGCACCCCTTTAAGCGGTGCGCCCGTTTCAAGTCTGAACATTAAAGCTCAAATTCCTTTACCTGTCTTATAACGTCGATAACGCTGTTGTCACGGTACATGACAACGCCGACTATCTTATCCTCATACTCGATGGGGTCGGGCTTGCCGACGATATGCTCCGCACGCTCCTGAAGCTTTTTGATGTCGAACACAGGCAGACCTGCCGCAAGCATGCGCTCCTTTATCTCCGGGCGGGCGGGGTTGACCGCAATGCCTTGATCGGTTACAAGCACATCAACGGTGACGCCGGGCGTTACGATGGTATTTACGTTGTTGACAACGGTGGGTATGCGTCCCCTGAGAAGCGGCGCAACGACTATCGTAAGGCTTGCACCCGCCGCCGTGTCGGGGTGTCCGCCGATGGCGCCCCTTATCACGCCGTCGGAGCCGGTCAGCACGTTTACGTGGAAATCGGTGTCTATCTCAAGCGCAGACAGGATAACAAAGTCGAGCTGGTTCACGGCTGCGCCCTTGTTTACATAGCTTGCGTAGTACGAAGCGTCTATCTGCTGATGGAAACGGTTGTTCTTTACGCTGTTTGCGGCAATGAGGTCAAAGGACTGCACGTCAAGTATCTTCTTTATAAGTCCCTCCTCGTGCATCTCGACTATCTGTCCGGTTATTCCGCCGAGTGCGAAGCGAGCCTTTATATCCTTGGCGATCATCTTCTCACGAAGGAATCTTGCCGTGGCAAGGCTTGCGCCGCCGGAGCCCATCTGCATGGAGAAGCCGTCATTGAAGTAGCCGCTGTTTTCTATTACCTCGGCTGCCGTCTTTGCGATAAGCAGCTCCTTGGGGTTTTTGGTGTAGCGGGTTGCGCCGCTCATTATGCCCTTGGGATCGCCGATGCTGTCAACCTTAACAACGCAGTCGACGTGCGATTCGGGTATTCCGAAGGGAGTGTTGGGGAACGGCACGATGTGGTCGGTGATGATAACGCACTTGTCCGCATGCTGTGCGTCGAGCTTTGCATAGCCGAGGCTTCCGCAGCAGGATACGTTCTCCTCATCGCGGTTGTAGCCGTTGGCATTGCCGTAGGGGTCGCAGGAGGGTGCGCCGAGGAAGGCAACGTCTATATGCAGCTCGCCCGTTTCGATGGCCGCCGCACGTCCGCCGTGGGAGCGGAACACTATCGGGAAATCCATAAGTCCGTGCGAAACCGCCTCCGCAAGCTTACCCCTGAGGCCGCTCGTTTCGATATGCGTTACAACGCCGTTTTTAATGTGCTCGATAAGCGGCTCGTGAATGTCGGTAAGCGAGCTTGCCGCAACGGTCAAATTCTTAAAGCCCATTTTGGCAATAGCGTCCAGAACCATGTTGATAACATAGTCGCCGTTCCTGAAATGGTGGTGAAACGATATTGTCATCCCGTCCTTCAGCCCGACGTATCTTATCGCATCCTCAAGGGTGGGGATCATTTTCCTGCTGTGCTTTTGGCGGTCGGTAAAGGTCTCGGTGCTCTTTGTTGCGGGAGCATTGAAATCGTACGTGCCGTGCACAGCGGTTATTTCGTTTATATGAGGGATTTTTTCGTATTCAAAGTTCATGGTCATACCTCCTCTACGGTGACAACGGTATTTGCCGCCTCTGCCCTTTCGATCAAGTATCTTGCCCTCTCAACAACGGGCTTGTCGATCATCTTGCCGTTAAGACTTGCAACGCCGGAGCCTCTTGCCTCCGCCTCCGCTATCGCCTCCATTATCGCCCTTGCCTTGTTCAGATCCTTTTCAGAGGGGCTGAATACCGCATGGAGCGGCGCTATCTGGCGGGGGTTGATAATGGATTTTCCGTCAAAGCCGAGCTTCTTTATGAGCTCCGCCTCACGGATAAAGCCTTCCTCGTTGTTTACGTCCGAATAAACGGTGTCGAGTGCGGCTATTCCAACGGCCTTTGCGGCGTTTACTATCATCTGCCTTGCAAAAAGGAGCTCAACGCCGTCGGCGGATCTTGTGGTCTTGAGGTCGGTAACATAGTCCTCTGCACCGAGCGCAATTCCGATAAGCCTCTTGGAGCTTTTTGCGATCTCATAGGCATTGAGCACGCCCTTTGCGCCCTCGATAGCCGCCATCATGCGTGTTTTTCCCTCGGGAAGCCCTATTTTGCGCTCTATTCTCGCAATTTCCGTTTCGCAGTCGGTAACGTCCTGAGCCGTTTCGGTCTTAGGCAGTCTTATTACGTCGGGCTGGGCGCGAACCATCGCTTCAAGGTCCTCCACGCCGAGGCTGTCAAGCGAGTTTATCCTTACAACAAGCTCTTTTTTGCCGTATTTGAGCCTGGTCAACGCATTATATACGAGAAATCTTGCCGTATCCTTTTCATTGATGGAAACGCTGTCCTCAAGGTCGAACATGATGCAGTCCGAGCCGTATATATGACAGTCCCTTATCATTCCGGGGTTGTTTCCCGGAACGAACATCATACTTCTTCTAAGTCTTGCCATTATGCCTCTCCTCCCCAGACAAAATCGGTGGACTTGGCGGCTCTGTATGCGGCTGCGCTTACCCTCGCCACGATCGTGCAGTCCAATGCGCCCTTATCTACTGCGTTTACGGCAGCATCGGTCACGCCGAGATTTTCGAGCGTTTCTGTGATGACCTTTTTGATCTGCCTTCCGTACTGCTGCATAACGATGCTTTCAAGCTCAAGCTCTATGCCTTTTCCCTCGTTCGGCTCGATCCTGACGATGATGTCGGACGATTCCATGGTTCCTGCAACGCCTGTTGTAATTATCTGCATTCTTCTTCCCTCCCAGATATTTTCACGGAGATTCTATTTTGGGCATTTAACACTACCCATGTCTAATTTACCGCTTATTGGGGCTTATTGCAAGTGCTTTGTCAGAAAAATATATAGATGTTGGAGGTAATGGGAGCGCAAAACGCCCGTTACCTTCGCTCTTGGCACCTCTATATCGGCTCCATCCTCCACGTTTTTATAACGTTCACAGAAAAAGCCGCCCCATTTGGATGCGGCAAAAAGCCGCTCCACCCGGGTGGAGCGGCTTTGCATTTTTCGTCGGAAATTATTTGCAGCAACAGCAGCAGCCGCTGTCGACCTTCGCCATGTGTGCGATGAGGTTGAGGACCTTGTTGGAATAGCCCCACTCATTGTCATACCATGCGACGAGCTTTACAAAGTGCTCGTTGAGGCTGATGCCTGCGTCCGCATCGAAAATGGAGGTGCGGGGATCGGTGTAGAAGTCGGAGGATACGACCTTCTCATCGGTGTAGCCGATGATGCCCTTCCACTCCTCGCTCTCGGAAGCCGCCTTCATAACGGCCTTTATCTCGTCATAGGTGGCTGCCTTCTCAAGACGGCAGGTAAGGTCAACGACGGATACGTCGGGAGTGGGCACCCTCAGGGACATACCGGTGAGCTTGCCGTTAAGCTGCGGAATTACCTTGCCGACAGCCTTTGCCGCGCCGGTGGAGCTGGGGATGATGTTGTGTGCCGCCGCACGTCCGCCGCGCCAGTCCTTTTTGGAGGAACCGTCAACGGTGAGCTGGGTTGCGGTAATCGAGTGAACGGTGGTCATAAGACCCTCTACGATTCCGAAATTGTCATTTATAACCTTTGCAAGAGGTGCAAGGCAGTTCGTGGTGCAGGAAGCATTGGAAACGATGTTCATTTCCGGCTTGTACTCCTTGTGGTTTACGCCCATTACAAACATGGGAGCGTCGGCCGAGGGAGCAGAGATAATGACCTTCTTTGCGCCGCCGACAAAGTGCGCCGATGCTTTTTCGACGGTGGTGAATTTACCGGTGGATTCAACTACGTAATCCGCACCGCACTCCGCCCACGGGATGTCTTTGGGATCCATGCAGCTGTAAACTTTGACTTTTTCGCCGTTTACAACCATCATATCGCCTTCTTCGCCGACGTCACCGTTGAACCTGCCGTGAACGGTGTCATATTTGAGAAGATACTGCATATAGTCCAAGTCGAGGAACGGGTCGTTGATGCCTACCACCGTGATCTCGGGATCCGCCATCGCTGCACGGAATACCAGACGACCTATACGACCAAATCCGTTAATGCCAACTTTTACTGCCATTGAATGAAACCTCCTTGTTTTACTCGTTAATATACTACATCACAGCGGGATTTTATGCAAGACGGTTGTTGGAATTTTGTGGACTTATATTATATCCTTTATATATATTCCGCACTTGCAAATGTCCGTGTGTTTGTGCGATAATCAAGCGGGGAGCTTCTCCCACTGCTATTTTTTGAGGGCTGTGCATTGTTAAAGCTGACAAACACTCTGAAAGCCGAATATAACAAGCGTTTCAGGCGCGCCATCGACGAAGCCGAAAGCAGGCGTCGTGCGCTGTATTTAACGCTGCCCGAGCTCAAGCGTATAGCCGATGAGCGAATATCCGTTTCCTACGGCATGGGGCTCAAGCTCATCGAAGGGGGCGACCCCGATGAAATAAAGGCGTCCGTCATGTCCGAGCTGGCACGCCTTGACGAAGCGGAAGCAGAGCTGCTCCTTTCGGCGGGAGTGGATGCGGATTACCTGAAGCCCCGCTTCTCCTGCAAGCTGTGCTCGGACTCGGGCTATACCGATGAGCTGCATACCAAGCTCTGCACCTGTGCGATGCAGCGGATAATCGAAGAACGCTACAAAGCCTCCAGGATAGATCCGAAAAACTCGTTTGAGACGTTCGACGAGGGAATATACGAATCCGAAGCCGTCAGAAAACGCAGATGCAGGCTGAAGGACTTTTTGGTAGAATATTGCGCCGGTTTCCCCGACAACCCAAAGCCCAATATGCTGTTCATGGGCGAGGTGGGCGTGGGAAAGACCTTCTTCCTCGACTGCATCGCAAAACGCATAACGGAAAGGGGCTATACGGCGCTGAAACTGACGTCGTATGCCCTTATAAACGAAGTTATGAAAGGTATTTTGAAGCGGGACGTGCCTTCGTTCGATGAGCCCGATCTGCTCCTGATAGACGACCTTGGGAGCGAGCCGGACATACCGAACATCACCGTTGAGCATATCTTCTCCGTACTCAACGAGCGTACGGAGCTCGGCAAGTCAACGATAGTGGCGACCAACCTCGACAAAAACAGACTTTTTACGACCTACGGCGAAAGAATAGCTTCGAGGCTCTTTGCCGAAAGAAGCACCACCGTGATAGACCTCAAGGGCAGCGATTTAAGGCTTTCTAAAGGCTCTCGACAAACTCCCCGATAATCTCGGCGGCACGCTCTTTTTCGCAGCCGTAGGGTATGCCGTGCGGCGAATTTTCCATATATACGAGCGACTTACGCTCCGCTTTTTTCAAGCCCCCGTATATCGCGGCAGGGCTTTTTTTCTTCACCCGTCCGTCATTTGCCGGAGCCATTACCATCGTGGGGACGGTAAGCTCGGGCAGTATCCTTTTGACTTGCTTTGCAAGTTTTTTTATGTCGCCTATACGCCTTGCGGGCATTCCCATATAGCCCTGACCCGCTTCATCCGTCTTTAGCTCCTTCGATGTCAGTATGTACGGCACAATGGGGCTGATAAAATGTGCAAACAACAGATAATTTCTCATATAAAGCGGTGCGCTCATCATAACGAGCCCGTCGCACTTCCTTTTTGAAGCGACAAGCGCCATCAAAAGCGCCCCCATGCTGAGCCCTACCAGCACTATTTTCGTGCAGCCCTCTTGAACAAGCCTGTCATACGCTCGAAGTGCGTCATCCAGCCACAGTCCGGCATTTTTTGTATTCATGTCCCCGAGCGTGGTTCCGTGTCCCGACAGTCTCGGCAGGTACACAGTGCAGCCGTGCCCGGCCAGCTCCTGTCCTATTGAAATCATATTGGCAGGCGTTCCCGTAAATCCGTGCAGAACCAGACAGCCGACCTCGTTTCCCTTATGGAAGAACGGTTCGGCAAGCGGCGTAAAGTTCCATTTCAGGGAAGCAGCGTCTTTATCGAACAAGTAACCCATGCGTTTTCTCCTTTGCGGCAAATCTTTCGTTTATTCATTATACCATACGGTGAAGGAATTTACCATCGTTCAGTGCCGAAGCGGTGTGAGTACCGCACGAGCATAAAAATAAAAATATATTAACGGTTTTTCCAAAAAATACCTGTTATGATTTGTCTTAATATTGTAGGTGCGGAATTTGTCGTTCCGTGCACCTCATCCCTCCGTGGAAACGGAGATGCCCGGAAGATTCATCACCGCATTTTCGTATTGCAGCGCTTTGGTATCAGGTTTATGCCCTTACTGAACATATTCTATCTTCCGGGCAAGCTCTTTTTGGGAGAAAATCATGCGGCGTATTCTTGAAATTGCTTAATCACGCCGCTATAATTCGTTATATAGAGAGGTGCTTTCAACTGGACAAAAAGGCACAACGGATTTTATTTGAAACGTTCTATAAGGAATACCGTTCTCTGTATTCGTATGTTTATTCTATCTTGGGCGTACACAATGATGTAGATGACGTGCTGAATACGGTGCTGTTTGATTTATGCAATAATCCCGATGCACTCGCAAAATCCTCCAATCCGAAAGGTCTGCTGTTCATAAGCGTAAGAAACGCCGCAATCAATTTCAAAAAGAAAAGCAGCAGAATAATCTATACATCCGACTCGCCGAACGCCTACCTCAGCTCATCCGACTATACCATGGAGGAGATCGAGCTTTTCGAGACGATAAGCTGTATAAGAGAATACATGAACGAACTTGCCCCCGAGCTGCACGACCCGTTTATAGAGCATCTGCTTTACGGCAGGACAATCAGAGACATTGCGGAAAAGACCGGTATTTCATATTGGAAGGTCTATTACAGCTTTAACAAGCTCAAGGCGAAAATGCGAAAGGCTCTGCTCGAAAGCGAGTATTGAGGTGGCGGTATGAAACCGAAAAGCATGAATGAATTAAAGCAGATATTGCGTGAATATCCCTTTCTCATTGACAAAAACTGCACCATGCCGATGAAGAATGCGATCAATGAATGTTCCGGACGTGCGGATGCCTCGGCGGATTCGTTATACAAAAAAGTCACCGGCGGCACCGAAAGCATGGAGGCTTCGGCGGAAAAATCGGCGCAGCGCTTCGGCGAGGCTTTGATGCGTCAAATAAGCGGCAAGTCTAAAACCGTGCGCATAAAGTCGTCGCTGGTGCTCCGGATAATCGCCGCATTCGTGCTGGTATCCTCGTTTGTCATAATGATCTCCGTTCCGTCCGGGGTCAGCTATGCCAAGCCCGAGCTTTCATCAATAGAGCTTACCGAAAGGCTGTCGAGGGGAGTTTATTCGGCTGTGGAAACGATCCCCCACCCCACCGTGTGTTCGCTGTACAGGCTGCCGGAGTTTGGCACTTCGGGATCTGCCGTGCCGCTCGAAAAAAGCTATCCGGATGCAGGGAAGCTCGCACATTCCATCCAAAAGCGGCTCGTTGTATTCGACAACCCCGAATGGGAGCTTATCTCGGCAGCAATATGCACGGGTGCGGATACCCACGGCATACTGCCGTATTTGTGGCACACGGAATTGTGCTATAAAAACGCAGACGGTCACACTTTTTCGATACTGCAAAAGTGGCACGGCGGCGTTACCGAAATAACCCTGCAGAATCTTTATATCAAAAAAGCCTCGCATCTGCTTGACGGCTCTTATATGGTTTGCGGAATGTA
>JAEDJH010000051.1 GCA_016296415.1 Clostridia bacterium
TTTCCGTATGAACGGTGTTTGTTTGATTAAACGGGTGAGCAAGCGGTAAGCCGAGTTCTGTCCACGGTTGCGTTTCCGCCGCACTTTCGCCTGCACGCAGGGAAAGGCTTTATCCGCTGTGCGACCATCTATCTGCGCCTAAAGTTGCCAGTAGGCTTTAGCGATTTCCGAGAGCGTGACGGGCAGCCATTAAATGCTCTCATTCCAATCTTGCTCCGAGTGGGGTTTACAGGGCGGACAAGTCGCCAAGCCGCCGGTGAGCTCTTACCTCGCCTTTCCATCCTTACCTCGTTAAGAGGCGGTTTATTTCTGTTGCACTTTCCTTGAAGTCGCCTTCACCGGGTGTTATCCGGCACTCTGCCCTACGGAGCTCGGACTTTCCTCCCGAACATCTGGTTTCGGGCGGTCGCCTCGCTTACTCACCTGTATTTAGCCTGTCAATTTCCCGAATACAGTATTCTGCCGCAGTTTTCGCATTCCACTATGCTCGTGCCTGCCGCAACCTTTCTCACGGTCGTGGTGGGCAGCGACATGTGACATCCGCTGCACTGATTGGTCTCGATTTTTGCCATCGGTTCGGCATACTGCTTCTTTATTGCTGCGTACCTTGCCAAAAGCTCCTTCGGTATGTTTGCGCCTCTTTCCTCTATTTCCTTTTTGAGGCGGTCAACCTCGGGCTGCTTTTCAAGCACGACCTGCTCGCACTGCTTGCCGCACATATCATACTGCCTTTTTGCCTTCCTCGCCTTTTCGAATGTCGTGTCGTATTCCTTTTGCGATCGGTCGAGCAAAGAAAGCATATCGAAAATCTGTTTTCTGAGTGCGGCAATGCTGTCACGCAGGTTTTCAAGGCTCTTGGTCGCCTCAGCCGCCTCCGCATAGGTGCATTCTTCTTCATTCAAAAGCAGTTCGAGATCTTCCTTTTCGTCCCGATACTCAAGCTCGCATCCTTCCACCCTGAGGCAAAGCTCGCTGAACTCCTCCTTCTTGGCAAGGATCAGCCTTTCGATGGACCTTATTTTATTCGTGTAGCTTGTGAGGGCTTTGTGCAGCTTTTCGAACGACTTATGAGCGTCCGAAGAAGCAATTTCCTCGTTGAGTGCTGTAAGCATAACGTCGGCTTCCTGATAATGCCACAACATATCCAAAATACTCATTTTGAAGCTCCTTTCGTTGGAGTATGCCTTTTGTCCGAGCCGCTTTCCCCTTAATTTACGGGGTTAAACGGCGATGAGTCAGAATCGGCTAACTTATATTGTACACCATTTTTGTACGCCTGTAAACGGCTAATTAGCGGTTTCAGCACCACTTTTTCCGTCTCATAATGCCCGGCCTCTATAACGGGCAGGCGAAGCACCTTGGCGGCTATCGCCTGAGAGTGTTTTATTTCGCCGGTAACGTATGCCTCTGCGCCGTGCTTTTTTGCAAGCTCAATCTCTCCGCCGCCCGAGCCGCCGAGCACGGCCACACGGCTGATGGGGGAGCCGGTGCCGCCCACGGTTCGGGGATTTCCTCCGAGACGCCGCTTGACGAGTGCCGCAAAGTCGCTAAAGCGCATCGGTCTTGCAAGCGTTCCGATACGTGCTATGCCTTCCTCACCGATTGCAACGGGATGCAGAATGCCGAGTATGTCGCAGAGAGAATCGTTCACTCCGCCGTCAGCCGCATCCAGGTTGGTGTGCGCCGCAAAATGCCCGATGCCGTGCTTTATCAGGCGATACACAGCGGCAGTTTCGGGATGATCGGGCAGTATGCGCTTGACGCCGTCGAAAAGATTGGGATGATGCGTGAGCACCATATCTGCGCCCCATGAAACGGCTTCGTTGGCAACCTGAATCGTCAAATCGAGCGCAACGAGCACCTTTGATATGTCCTCCCGCTCCGTTCCCACGATCAGCCCCACGTTGTCGTAGGGCAAAGCCTTTGACGCAGGGGCGATTTTTTCCATAAGGTCAAGAAAGTCCTTCAGCTTCACGGTTGTTTTCCTCCAAAAGTTTGAATAAAGTATTCATTTTTTTTAGCTTTTCGTACAAGACGTCCGGCACGTGCCCGCCGGCTTCGGCGTCGGCTATCCTGCGGCGGCAGTTTTTGTCAAGCTGCTTCAGGAGCGGTTCGAGCAAGGGCTCATGTGTCTGAAACGGCTTTTGTCCGATAAAATAAACGTCATCGGGAAAGCCACACATCACCGGCTCGGGACAGCCCTTGTGGGAGGCGGAAATTATCTGATAATACCTTCCGGCATCGAAAACTATCCTGTCGCAGAGTATGTGGAATCCGCCCTCCTGCAGAAATTGCCGCAGCTCCTCTATACCTCGCATGGGCTGCATTACTATCCGTGAAAGAGCGTGGGCAACAGGCAGATTTTGCTTCAAAAGCTCCGCTATCAGCTCGCCGCCCATGCCTGCCAGAACCGCTCCGTCAACGTCGCCTGGTTTCAGTAAATCAAGTCCGCTGCTTATGCGTATCTCGATGCTGTCCGAAAGTCCGCAAAGACGGCTCAGCTCATGGGCTTTTTTTGCAGACGCTTCGCTGATGTCGGAGGCTATGACACGGCGGCATATACCTCGCTGAACGAGGGCGCAGGAGAGCCTTCCGTGGTCGCAGCCGACGTCTGCAGCGACGGCACAGCCTTTTAGCATTTCGGCGGCCGCTTCGAGTCTCGGGCGAAGATGAATATGCCTTTTTTCGCTTAACATAACGTTACCTTTCAACCGAGGTCATCAACCTTGCGGCGTCCTCTCCGACTATATCCGCCACATACTCCCTGCAGCGGCGGAGCCTGTCGTAATTTACTTCCGTAAGCGGCCCCCATGCCGTTACCGAAAGAACATCCTCACAGCAGGGAAGCACCTGATGCAAAACGCCGTCCTCCGTTTGCTGCTTGAAGCACCATAGGGGCAGATATGCAAGGTCGGTTATTTCCACCTTGCCGCCCTGCTTTTTGAGCCCGAGCTTTACAAACATACCGTAATCCCTCGGGGTTGGGGACATATTTGAAATAAAATTCCCCAATGAATATATGACGGGAACGGCAGCCTCGCAATCATCCCTTTGCACGGTCAGCCACTCGATGGGCTGAACAAAATGCGAATGCGCTCCGAATATGGCGTCAACGCCCGCTTCGGCGAGAAGTTCTGCGGTGCGGGTCTGCGAGGAGGAATGGGAATGCGTAAATTCTGTACCCCAATGCAGGAAGGCTACTATAAATTCGGCTCCGGCGGCCCGTGTCCTCTCTACGTCCGACTTCAGCTCGGAAAGTTTGCGTAAGGAGGCGAAGGCAAAACGCTGCTGTTCGCCGCTCAATGCCGAGGAATGCCCGTTCGTTCCGCTTAAGCAGGCGATTATGCCTATTTTAATGCCGTTCACCTCGGCTATGAGGGGAGTGTTTCTGTCCTCGGGCGAAAGGAATGTGCCGGTCTGCAAAAGCCCTGCGGCCCTTACGACCTCAACGGTTTTTCTCAGACCCTCCCACCCTGTGTCGAAGGAGTGATTGTTGGCGGTGGTGATGACGTCAAAGCCTGCCTGTTTAAGGTTTGAAGCAAGCTCGTCGGGTGCGGAGAATCTGCAGCCCCTTCTTATGCTTCCGTCGTCACGCACAATGTCGTAGTAGGTTATTTTATCCCCGTTGAAGGTGGTTTCAAGGTTGCCGCACATCAGATCCACGGACTCAAAAAGCTCGTGCAATGGCAAAAAGCTTCTCGAAAAATCATAACCTCCGTTGCCCACACGCCGTGCAAAGTCTATCTGGCTTTCCATCACCATTATGTCTCCTATTGCGCCTATCGTGGCATAGCTTGCCGGAGAGGGTTTGCACGATGGAGTGGGGTACACCGTCTCCGTGGGAGGAGGCGCAGCATCGGTCGGAATTAAGGTCGGGGCAGGTGTGGGCGCTGCCTCTGCGGTTATTTCGGGTGCGGATGTCGGCAGCAAAGCTTCGGTATCCGGCGCTTTTCCGGGGATAAAAACCAGACATGCAATGCCCGCAATAAGCATCAGTGACAGGGACAGTGCGGTCTTCTTTATAAAATCAAGCGCCGAAATATCGGAGCTTTTCTTGGAAGCTTCGTTTGGGTTACGCCCTTTGTTTTGCCGATTTTCAGCCACTTTTTGTCCTCCGGCATAATGCTTGTCAGAATATTTTATCAAGCCGGACCGGCATTGTCAAACATAGATGCCTGCGCAGGTGCGGTAAAATGGGGAATAAAAATCTATCTTATTATATTTTAATAAAAAATGAATTTAATGTGGAAAAGGATGAATGTTCCTGTTATAATATAGGGTAACATGATGCCGCCCTATGTCGATCGGCGGATTGTGAATAACACAAACGGAGGAAGGTATGAACAAAATACTAAGAAGGCTTTGCTCGCTGACACTGTCCTTGTTTATGGTTTTGTCGTTTGTACCTGCGATCTCCTTTGCGGAGGCGGCGACCTATACCCTGGTCGATGCTGCATCCGAAGGGCTGAGCGCCGGCACATACCTAATAAGGGGCTTTTCGACAAACACCATAGATACCGCAGACAGCGCATTTATGAGCATAAGCGGAGCAACAGACACACGCCTGATGTCTGCGGATCTTGCTATCTCAAACAATCAGGTATCCACCGATGATACCGATGCAGTATGGGAGCTGATCGCAGTAACCGGCGGTTTCCAAGTGAAAAGCGTTGCTACCGGAGATTACCTCTATTACGGAAACGCCAGCGGCAACAATATCTATCATTCCACCGACGCTGCGAAGGCAGGCGTCTGGGCTTTTGTGAACGATAACGGAACGCTCAGACTGCAGGAGGTTGCCTCCGGCAGACAGCTCAGCTGCAGCAGATTCGGTTCAGAGGGCAGCTTCTATTTCGGCTTTGCCGCATATAAGACCTCGTCGAGCTGTGCAAGAGCGCTTGAGTTCTACAAGCTTGATGCGGGCGGAACCGAAGAACCCGAACCCACATACATGACAATCGCCGAGGCAAGGGCTCTGGCGGTAGGCGAGACCGCAAACGTATGCGGCATCGTAACCTTTATCGACGGCAGGAACGTCTATATTCAGGACTCCACCGGCGGTATCGACCTCTATCTCAACAGCGGTACCGTTCCTGCGGAGCTTGCTATAGGCGATGAGGTTTACGGCATAGGCACCGTTGCGGAATACAGGGGCCTTATCGAGCTTTCGGGTATCGACGGCGGCAATAAGGAGGTCTTCGGCGTACTTTCAAGCGGAAACGAGCTTCCCCTTGCAACCAAGACCATTGCAGAGATTTTGGCCGACGCTTCTACCGGAGCGCTCGAGTCGACCCGTGTAAAGATCGAGGGCGTGACCATCGGTGCGGTCAATACAAGCGGCAATACCCCCATATCCGACGGAACGAACAGCATAAACATCTACAGGATACCCGCCCTTGAGAGCATTGCCGAGGGTGATACCGTCGATGTTATCGCAGTAATTTCCGATTATAAAGGCTATCAGCTCCGCGTTGCGGCGGCGGCAGACGTAACGCTGCACGAGGAAAGCGAATACATGACCATCGCCGAGGCAAGGGCTCTTGCGGTAGGCGAGACCGCAAATGTATGCGGCATAGTAACCTTTATCGACGGCAGGAATGTCTATATTCAGGACGCTACCGGCGGTATAGACCTTTACCTTAACAGCGGCACCGTTCCGACGACGCTCGCAAGGGGCGATAAGGTTTACGGCGTAGGCACCATTGCAGAGTTCAGGGGACTTATCGAGGTCTCCGGCATAGACGGCGCAAATACGGAAGCCTTCGGCGTGCTTTCGACCGGAAACGAGCTTCCCCTTGCGACCAAGACCCTTGCCGAGATCCTTGCCGATGCTTCCACCGGAGCGCTTGAGTCCACCCGTGTAAAGATCGAGGGCGTGACCATCGGCAAGATCAACACAAGCGGCAACACCCCTATATCCGACGGAACAAACAGCATCAGCATTTACAGAGTCCCCGAGCTTGAAGGCATTGCCGAGGGCGACACCGTCGATGTTATCGCAGTAATTTCCGACTACAACGGCTATCAGCTCCGCGTGGCTGTGGCTGAGGATGTAACGCTCGTCAGCGGCGGCGAGATCGTAGAGCCCGAGTTCATCACCATCGCCGAAGCAAGAAGGCTTGGCGCAGGCAATACGGCCACCGTTCAGGGCGTTGTAACGTTCGTTGACGGCAAAAACGTCTATATTCAGGATGACACCGCAGGTATCGACGTATATCTGACCGCAAATGCAAGCGTTGCCGTCGGTACGAAGGTACAGGTTTCCGGCAGCATGACCGAGTACAAGGGACTGCTTGAGTTCAACGGCGTTGACCCGACGGACGCAGCCCAGTTCTCCACGGTAGGCACCGTTGACACGCTTCCGATAGCCGTCACCACGCTTGCCGACCTGCTTGCAAACGAAGCAAACGACGCCTTCCAGCTTATGGAGTCCACCCGTGTAAAGATATACGGACTCACTGTTGAAAGCGTAAACTACGGCGGCAATACCACCGTTAAGGATGCGGCAGGAAACAGCATAAACATTTACAAGCTGCCGCAGGCTGAGGATTTCACCATTGCGGCGGGTGACGTTATCAACGTTACCGCAATCGTATCCTGCTTTAACTCCTATCAGCTCCGTGTTGTCGAGGCGGAGGATGCCTGGATAGTATCCGCCGACCCGATAGAGACCATTCCCGAGGGTGCTGTAAGCATCGCCGACGCCCTTGCCGCCGAAAGCGGCGAGATGACGGTAGTGGGACAGCTCGTCTATCGTTACGGCAACTATGACAGCGTAAACACCTCGATAATTGCCGACGTTGTGAACGGCGAGATCGTTGCGCTCCAGATTTACGATTCCATGAGCGCCTTCGAGATCGGCGACATAATCAGCGTCACCGCAACCAGAGGAGCATACGGCGGCGTGCCGCAGCTTTCGTCCGTATCCGCAACAAGCGTTATCGCTGAGGCGGCGGATGTTGAGCTTATCCGCACCCAGCCCTTCGCCTACATAGGCGATATGCTTGCCGAGAAGGCAGACCTGCTTTCCGAGATAATGCACCTTAGGGAAGTTACGCTCGGCGAGTATTCCTCCAACGGCACCACCATGATTACCGACAGGCTCGGCAAGACGATCGGTATTTACCGTGCGTCCACCTATCCCGCAGGCATCACCGCAGGGACCACCCTTGACGTCGAGGCTTGCCTGTCCGCATATAACAACAACTCTCAGCTTCGCGGCGTTGCATATATTGCACCCGACACCATTGCACCCGTGATAACCTTCCCCGACCCCATGCCCGATGCAGAGGTTGGCAGGGATTACACCGTTGCAATCGATATTTCCGATAATACCGGAGTTGCCGAGAGTCATTACACCTACACGATAAACGGCGTAGCCAATCCCGCGGTTTCCGCCGAGCTCGTTCCCGAGCTTAACAGCGTTACCGGCAAATATATGCTCAGCGTACCCGGCTCCGAGATCGTTGCCGGCACGGTCAGCATCGAGTTTAACGTATGGGCAACCGACGAGGGACTTAACCGCGGAGAGGCCAAAGCAACCGCAGCGGTCATAGACCTTCCGCAGATAATCTCCGTTGTTCCCGCCGACAATACGGCCACCAACGAGGATTTGAGACCCGTTGTAACCGTTGAGTTTGCAAATGCAGGCGATGCTCCCACCGCTGTACTGACGCTCGGCGATAATGAGTATCAGATGAGCATTGACGGTTCCTTTGCAACATGGCAGGCTGACGCCGACATGGCGGAAGGCAAGTACGAGGCAACCGTCACCATAGTAAGGTCTGAGGACTCCGCCAACGCACAGCATGAGTGGACGTTCACTGTCGGCGTACCGAAGTACGAGCTTTACTTTGGACAGCTTCACTCCCATACCGCACAGTATTCCGACGGTGCAGGTACGCTTTCCGATGCGTATGAGCACGTTCTTGGCTTGAGCGAGTATGACAACGTTGACTTCCTTGCTGTCACCGACCACTCGAATTATTTCGACTCCGCATCCAACCTCGGTACGATGGACAACGCCGCAAGCGGTACGCAGGGTCAGAACGGCTCACTGTGGCAGGAGGCAAAGGCAACCGCTTCCTATTATAATTCTCTCGACAGCGAGCACGTATTCTTCTACGGATACGAGATGACCTGGAGCGGCGGCCCCGGTCATATCAACACCTTCAACACCGTCGGCTTTGTCAGCCGTAACAACGCAACGCTCAACAACAAGGTTGACGATGCCGGTATGAAGGCATATTACGACCTGCTCGTTGAGTATTCCGACACCATAAGCCAGTTTAACCACCCCGGCAAGACCTTCGGCACATTTGCTGACTTCGGCTATTGGACCGAGGAGCGCAACGAAGCCATCACCATGGTCGAGGTTGGTAACGGCGAAGGCGCAATCGGCGGAAGCGCATACTGGCCCAGCTATGAGTATTACACCATGGCGCTTGACAAGGGCTGGCACGTTGCGCCGACGAACAACCAGGACAACCACAAGGGCAACTGGGGTAACTCGAACACCGCCCGTAACGTTATTCTCACCGATAACTTCACCGAAGAGGGCATTTATCAGGCAATGCGTGAGCGTGCCCTGTATTCCACCGAGGACCACAACCTCGAGATAATCTACACGCTCAACGGTCTCAAGCTTGGCTCGATCATCGAAAGCGGCGTTCCCGAGAAGGCTGACATCTCCGTAAGCATCGCAGATCCCGACGGCGAAGCGATCGGAAGGGTTTCCGTAATAGTAAACGGCGGTATCACCATCTATTCGGAAAACTTCACCGAGTCCGAGGCTGTCATGACGGCTGAGCTCGATGCAGACTACGGCTACTATTACATCAGAATCGACCAGGCGGACGGAGACATCGCAGTTACCGCCCCCATCTGGATAGAGGACAATAACCACCCCATCGCTGTAAGCGCAGAGAAGGATACGGTAATGGATATCATGGGCGAGCCCATCAATATCACCACCACCGTGACCAACAACGACGTTGAGCTTTACAACATCAGCAGTGTTGTTTACAGCGTACAGGTCGGACAGAACGACTTTGAGGTTCTTGAAACCCTGACCGACGTTGAGGCCGTTGCATCCGCAGCCCAGAGCAATCTGGT
Organism: Clostridia bacterium; assembly: GCA_016296415.1. GTDB lineage: Bacteria > Bacillota > Clostridia > Christensenellales > CAG-138 > JAEDJH01. The sequence continues at coordinate 9,115 of JAEDJH010000051.1, forward strand.
TTATGAGTACGTCCCCACCGCCACCGGCAAGCAGGTATTCAAGGTAGAGGTATTCGGCACCATCGGCGAAGAAGCCATCACATGGAACCTCAGCACAACCGTTGAGCTTGACGTATATGACGGCGATAAGCTTATAAACGTTGCAATAGACTCCGGCCATGCAAACTTCTACGTAACCGGTAACTATGCCGGCAGTGATGCGGCGTTCATCGAGCTTTGCGCACAAAACGGCATAAGGGTACATTACATTGATGTGCTCACCGAAGATGCTCTTAAGGATATGGCGCTCCTCGTTATGACCGTACCCTTCAGAAGCTACGGCACGGACGTTTCCGATGTTCTCTACACCGCCGAAGAGCTGGCAGCCGTTGCCGCATACGCAGAAAATGGCGGCAACATAATCATCTGCTCCAAGTCCGACCGCGGCAATCCCAACGCATCGGTTGCAAACGATCCTCAGCATGCCGACATCATAACCAACGGCATACTTGAAGCTATCGGCGCAGAAAGCCGTATGCTCGAGAGCATCGTTGTTGACAATGTAGAGAAGGAAAACGAAGCATACAGGCTCTACTTCACCGAGGAATACAACTACAACTATGATTCCTGGTTCGTAGAGGGCGTGCTTGAAACCACCAACAATTCGTTCAGCTGCTACAACGGCGGTGCGATACAGCTTGGTGAAAATGCCACCGAGATAATCAGGGGCTATGAGACCACGTGGGCAACGAGGTATGAGGGCGTATTCAGCGGCTCCGCCTATGTTCCCGTGTACGAGACCGACCCTGTTGTCAAGCCCTATGACGAAGTCGTTGTTATGGCTTCCGAGGAACTTTCCGGCGGCGGCTGGCTGCTCCTTTCCGGCGTAACCTTCTTCTCCACCTTCGAGGTAAAGGTAGAGGTTGAAAACGCAGGAACCCTGCAGAACAGTAACTACCAGATCGTCATGAACATAATCAACGCCCTTACTCCCGTGACCCCCATTGCCGAGGTCAACGAGGCCGAGGAAGGCGACAGGTTCAAGGTGGAGGGTATTGTAACGAGCAATGCTTCCGGCTTTGATCAGGATACCGCATTCTTTGACTGTATCTACATTCAGGACGAAACCGGCGGTATCAACCTGTTCCCCGTTGACGGAGACTTCCAGATCGGTCAGAAGGTCAGGGTAAAGGGAACCGTTGGATTCTACAACGGCGAGCGTGAGCTCATCGTTTCCGAGATAATGGTTATCGATGAGGAGCTTAATCCCGTTGATCCGCTTACAGTAACGGCAGAGCAGGCGATGGCGCCCGAGAATACCGGTATGCTTATGCAGGTAAGCGGTACCGTTGCCGAAATCGGTCTCAGCTCCGACGGCGCAATCGAGACCATAATGGTCGAGGATGAAACCGGCTTGGCAAGGGTATTTATCGACGGTTACATCATGCCCAACTACGACGGACTTGATGAAATCAGGGTCGGCGACAGCGTAAGCGCGATCGGTATCGGCTCCGTAACCGTTGATACCGCAAGCGCAGAGGAAGTATTCATTCCGAGGCTCCGTGTAAGGAACCGCTCCGAGATAGTTTATGAGCATAATGCTTATACCGTAAACTTCATTGATGAGCTCACCGGCGATATCATCGAATCCTTCGAGGTCGATCACGGCGGCAGCGTCGAAGCACCCGAAGCACCCGAGCACGAGGGCTATGAGTTCACCGGCTGGAGAATAGAGGTCAACGGTGTCGAGGACGAAAACGCAACCCTCGAAAACGTAACCTGCAACATGGATTGCTATGCAACCTATGAAGTGATCTACTATACCGTAAACTTCATTGACGACCTCACCGGCAACATGATCGAAAGCTTTGAGGTAGCACACGGCGACGGTATCGAAGCACCCGAAGCACCCGAACACAGCGGTTATGAGTTCACCGGCTGGAGAATAGAGGTCAACGGTGTCGAGGACGAAAATGCAACCCTCGAAAACGTAACCTGCGACATGGATTGCTATGCAATGTATGAAGTGATTTACCACACCGTCAACTTCATCGACGACCTCACCGGCGACATCCTCGCAACCTTCGAG
>JAEDJH010000052.1 GCA_016296415.1 Clostridia bacterium
ACAATTGCAGTGATGCCGTTAAGATAGTATTTTATCACATATTGCCGGTCTCCCTCTGGATAATGGAACCTTTCCAAAATGGGATCGAAGATGTATTCGAACATATCCCTATAAATCGTTTCAAGCCCAAAGGACTTTTTAATTTCACGAATTTATTATACCACAGGGAGAAAACATTCTCCCCAATAGGCAGTGAGCCAAAAAGACGTGCAGAAATATTCTGCACATCCTTTTCTGCTAAAATACAGCTCGTATGGAAAGCTTTATTACGGTATAAGCCATTTTTGTATGACGGTATGCAATTCCCCGTCAAGCGCCGCCCTATCCTATTGCCACGAAAGGCAGCCCGCCGAAGCTGCCGGCGGCGTTTTTTGCGGAGGCAGCGTTCTCAAAAAGTCCGATGACGGCGGAACCGCTTCCGGTCATACAGCTTCCGAGTGCGCCGCAGGAAAGCATTCGCCGCTTTATTTCGAATATCGACGGTACGGAAAGGGCTGCGGCCGGCTCAAGGGCGTTTTCCATACAGCCGCCGAGCCTTTGCAGATCGAAAGCATTGTAGGCTTCTATTGCGGATTCGGTGCTTGGGTGCTCGACCGGCAGACGGAGCGCAGAAAAAAGCATCTTTGTGCTCACACCCTCGGCAGGCTTGACTATGAGCAGGGAAAGCGGCTGTCTTTTTATCGGGGTGAGTTTTTCACCGATGCCCTCGGCGAGCGCCGCACCGCCATGCAGACAAAAAGGCACATCCGCACCGACAGAGCGTGCCACGGAGAAAAGCTCGGGTTCGGATAATGCGCCGTACATAGTCTGTAAGCCTCGAAGTACGCCCGCAGCGTCTGCGGATGCGCCGCCGAGTCCTGCTTCGGAGGGGATATGCTTCGTGAGCAGTATATGCACCCCGCCGTCGAGCCCTGCAGCGGTGAAGTAACGCATTGCCGCACGCATTGCGGTATTGTCGGAGGGCAAAGGCTCATTGCACTCGAACGAGAAAGCATCGCTTTTCACCAGCTTAACCTCGTCATACATATCTATGGTATGCATAAGCGAGCGGAGGTCATGGTAGCCGTCGCTTCGCTTTCCCGTCACATCAAGCGTAAGATTTACCTTTGCAAAAGCCTTTATCAGCATAATTATTCGTCCGCTTCGCCGTTTATATATATGCGCTTTGCACGGGGTGTTACAAGGCAGGTCAGCTCGTAGTTTATTGTGCCGACGATCTGCGAAACCTCCTCTACGGTCATTCCGCCCTCACCGAACAGGGTCACGGCATCGCCCCTCTTCACGTCGCTGCCCGTCACGTCGAGCATTATCATATCCATGCAGACACGCCCGATTTGGCGGTAACGCCTGCCGTTTATAACCGCATAGGCGTTATTCGATACGCGCCTCGGGTAGCCGTCGGCATAGCCGATGGTGACAACGGCGGTTTTTATGGGATTGTCCGCCTTATAGGTGCGGCCATAGCTTACGGTCGTGCCTTCGGGAAGCTCACGCACCTGACCCACACGGGCCTTGAGCGTCATAACGGGCTTCAGCGCTCCCTCCCGGGGCATACTGTCCGGATACAGCCCATAGAGCATTATGCCTTCACGCACCATGTCGAAATGCGCTTCGGGATGCTCCATTATGCCTGCGCTGTTGGACATGTGGCGTGTTTTTATCGTAATTCCACGCTTGGAAAGATTGTCGATGACGGCGTTGAAGTTTTGTATCTGCCATGCGGTGTAGTCGTCCTCAGACGGAGTATCGGCGACCGACATGTGAGTATATATGCCCGTCACGTCTATATTTTCGAGGCGGTACATAAATTCGGCATCGTCTGTGGCTTTGGCGATATTGTCCGCACCCTGCGCCAAAAGCCCCGAGCGTGACATACCCGTGTCGAGCTTTATATGGGCCGCTACGGTGCAGCCTGCCGCCTTTGCGGAAGCGTTCAGCTCCTCTGCGTACTCTCTGTCAACGAGCGTCTGCTCGAGCCTGTTTTCGCTCAGGACGGACGCATATTCTGCGGGGGTGTAGCCGAGTATCAGTATCGGAAGCGTTATGCCGGCGCTTCGTAATTCCAGCGCCTCCTGCAGACAGGCAACGGCAAAGGCGTCTGCGCCGTTTTTTTCGAGGAATTTGCCGCATTCGACGGCGCCGTGTCCGTATGCGTTCGCCTTAATAACGCACATTACACGCTTGCCGCAGGATTTTGCAATGCCGAGGTTGTGCTTAAGGGCGGACAGGTCTATCTCCGCCCATGACCTCGAGGTATCATTGATAGTGTACATTTTTTATGCCTCTTGATAAAATTCAGGGGCTCAAAGCTCGCCGCATGAACCCCTTTAAAGTCATATTGTGCTTGAATTATTTGCCGATGGTGGCAACCATGACCGCCTTGATGGTGTGCATACGGTTTTCCGCCTCGTCAAATACCTTCGATGCGGTGGAGCGGAATACTTCGTCGCTGACTTCCATCTCGGTGATGCCGAACTTTTCGTAGATCTCACGGCCGACAGAGGTCTCAAGATCGTGGAATGCGGGCAGGCAGTGGAGGAAGATGCACTCGGGATTGCCGGTCTTCTTCATCATTTCGGGGGTCACACGGTAGGGGGTGAGGAGCTTGATACGCTCTTCGAACTGATCCTCTTCACCCATGGATACCCAAACGTCGGTGTAGATAGCGTCTGCGCCCTCTACTGCGTCGATGCTCTCGGAGAAGCTGATGGATGCGCCGGTTTCCTTTGCAACCTCGTTCATCTCGGCAACGAGCTTCTCGTCGGGCCAGAGGTTTTTGGGAGCGATGGCTACGAAGGTCATGCCCATCTTGGCGGAACCGATCATGAGGGAGTTGCCCATGTTGTTCCTTGCGTCGCCGACGTAAACGAGCTTAACCTTGTTCAGGGGCTTATGTACGTGCTCCTCGATGGTCATGAAGTCGGCAAGTATCTGCGTGGGATGATAGAGGTCGGTCAAGCCGTTCCATACGGGAACGCCTGCGTGCTTTGCAAGAAGCTCGACGGTTTCCTGCTTGAAGCCGCGGAACTCGATACCGTCGTAGAAGCGGCCGAGAACCTTTGCGGTGTCTTCAAGGGACTCTTTTTTGCCCATCTGGCTGTTGGACAGGAAGGTAACGCTTGCACCTTCGTCGTTTGCCGCAACCTCAAATGCGCAGCGGGTTCTGGTGGAAGTCTTTTCGAAAAGCAGAACGATGTTCTTGTTTTCCATGGTGCGGTTGAATATGCCGAGACGCTTCTTGGTCTTGAGCTCATGAGCGAGGTCGAGCATATAGCGGATTTCTTCGGGAGTGAAATCCTTGAGGGTCAGAAAGTTACGGCCTTTCAGATTAACGGGCATGGTAGTTCTCCTTTGATCACATTGTTGTATAGATGCGCTGAACGTATTTGCTCGTGCAAAGCCGCAGCAGAGCGCCGTAATCCGGTACAAAAGACAGCACATCTCCTACATTGTAGCCCCTTGCGGCGGTTAAGTCAACCAGTAAATGGTCGCTGCTTGCACCAATTACCTGTATATTTTCATCTGTCGGAGAAATTCCCTCCGCAATCACATCCTGACGCCCTATGGCAAGTATTCCTCTGAGCATTTCGCCCTTGTCCTCAAACTCAACGTATTCTCCGAAGGCGTTCGGTCCGCTGTGACCGATGGGCTTTGAGGGCTTGCGCTGAAGCTCGACTATCTCGGCTTCAAGGGTGAAGGCGTCGGTAAAAAGCTCCTCCATCGGAAGCCCCGTTGAGGTGTCGTTGCCGAGAACGAAGGACTCACCAAGGCGCAGGTTGGTTATGCCGGCAGGGACTTCCTTCCTCTTGAGCATTGTCATGGTGCTGGAGTTTCCGCCCGAAACGACTGAAAGGCTTATGCCGAATTTTTCCTCGATGTGCCTTGAAACGGCTATCAGATTGCCGAGGTTCGTGCTGTCGGGCAGTATGCCGCCGTAGCAGGTGAGGTTTGTGCCCGTGCCGTAAAGCTCGAGCCACGGGTCGTTCACGATAAACTCCGCCGTTTCGAATATCTTTTCGGTGTTTTCAAAGAAAATGCCCTCCCGAAGATCGCCGAGGTCTATCATCAAAATAACCTTGTGCTTTTTGCCCAACCGCTTCGCGGCCTCGGCAAGCAGCTTTACGGTGTGAAGCTCCGACTGCATGCTTATGTCGGCATATTTCACGGTCCTGTCAACTGCGGACGGCATAGTGAGCCTTAAAAGCAGCTTCGGCTTATCCGTTTTTATCGCCATAAGGTTTTCGATGCGGGAGTCTGCGAACATATCGGCGTCGCTTTTTTCGATAAGCTCGCATATTTTCTCATCGGCACAAAAAACCTTTGTGACAATCGCCGTGCCGATATTTTGCTCACGGCACATCGAACACAGGGTGTCGAGGTTTGCCTTCAGCTTTGTAAGGTTGATGTTAAGTCTCGGATACATGGTTATTTTCCTCTCAAGTATTTATTTAAGTCCGACGCTCTTTTTCAAAAGAAGCAGTGCGTCGTCGGGATAGCGTTTTGACAGCACGCCGAGCGATGCCATTATATAGTCGTTGTCAAACAGCAGCTCGAGCTCACCCGTCTTGGGAAACAGCATCATGCCGTTTTTGTTGCAGTCGGCGATGTTCCTGAGTATGCGGCGGCGGCTGGGAAGCCTTGTGAGTGCGCCGCCGGTGGCGAGAAGCCATTTCAGCTGCGAAAGATCCTTGCCCTCTGCGATTGTCTGCCTGCCTCCGGGACCGTAAATATATCTCAGTGCGCCGCAGTGACGGTTTATCGCAACAAGTCCCGCCTCAAGGCAGAGCCTCTCGGTCAGCCTGAACTGCTCATCGGTATCCGGCACGGGTCTGTAGTTTTTCATAACCTCGTCAATATCAAGCGAAAGCTCCCTGCCAAGACGTTCCGTGCCGATTTTGTCTATCAGTGTGCGAGCGTTTACGTACATTCCGAGGTCGCCCTCGACGGTGCGCTTCGCAACGGGCTCGGGGGCGGTCAAAAGCGCCGCTATTTCGGCACTGCCTTCCGTTACGGAATGAACGTCCGTGGTCGCTCCTCCGATGTCGATGACGGCGAGGTCGCCGATGGCTTCGCTCAAAAGCTGCGCCGCCTCCATAACCGCACCCGGGGTGGGGATTATGTTGCCCGTCACCATTGTTTTTACCCGTTCCATGCCGGGCGCTTTGATTATGTGCGCTTCAAACACCCGGTGTATTATGCGCCTTGCGGGTTCGATGTTCAGCATATCAAGCTTCGGATAGACGTTTTCGGTGCAATAGCAGGGAATGCCCCTGCTGTCGAACATCGACTGGATCATGCGCTGATTTTGCACGTTTCCGGCATATATGACGGGTGCGGCGATGTTCGCCTTTGAAAGAAGCTCGGCGTTGTGGAGCGCCGTTTCCCTTTCGCCGTAATCCGTTCCGCCGGCAAGGAGGATTATGTTGGGGTTTTCCGCCTCTATGTCTGATATGTCGTAGCTTTTGAGCTTGCCTGCGGTCGCCATGCGGACGATCGCCCCTGCGCCAAGGGCAGCCTCCTCAGCGGCACGCACGGTCATATCATAGACCAGCCCGTGTACGCACATCCTCAGTCCGCCTGCGGCGCTCGAGGTGGCAAACATCGTGCCGTAGTCTATTTTATCCGCACCGAGGTTTTGCCTCAGCGCTTCCACGGCGCCGTTTAGCCCTATGAGAACATCGCCGTCAAGCACGCTCGTAGGGGCACAGCCCTGACCGATGAAGCAGGGGTTATCCGTGCCGATACCGTTAAAGGCGTTTACAAGCGTCGTGGTGGAGCCGATTTCCGCAACGAGTATATCTATCTTCATAAAAAACTCCTTAACCCATAAATTCAATAAGCAGCATCAGAAGCGGTATCGCAACGAAGCAGGCGAGCGTCGTAAAGCTCATACCGGCGGCGACGGACTTTTCGTCTGCACCCACGGATGAGGAAACAACGACGGACTGCGTCATCACGGGCATGGCGGCCTCGATTACCATTACGCCCTCGCCCGTGCCGCCGATTCCGGCAATGCGGCAGAGCGCAAGCATCAAAAGCGGTGCGACAACGAAGCGCATGACGGTGACGATTATAAGCTTCAAATCTATGCGAACGCTTTTAAGCCCCGTTTCATACAGCACGAAGCCCACATACAGCAGGGCGAGGGGGGTCACGGTGTCCCCAAGGTATGAGCAGAGCGTTATAACAAGCTGCGGCGGCTCAAAGCCGACGAGCAGCAGGATTATCGAAACAAAGAGAGTGATAAGCGGCGGCGTTGCGAGTTTTTTGAGTGAGGAGAGCAGGCGTTTTACAAACGGTTCCTTTGCCGAGCCGCTTTTGAGGCTGTCTGCGTCAAGACCTGCAGCCCTTGCCTGTCTGTATTCGCCCGAGCGCTGGATGAGATAACAGCCTACCGTCCAGAACATGAAGGTGTTTACGAGATAGAACAGCATGACGTAGGGAACGCCCTCGTCGCCGAAAAGCTCCCTGCACATCGGCAGACCCACGAACAGGCTGTTTGAAAATGCGCACATCACTATAAAGCCGCCCTTTTTCTCGGGATCGACCTTGAGAAGCCCTGCCAGAAGCGTGCCAATGCCCCACGTTACGAGCATGGATGTTGCGGCGAGAAGGACGTATATCCATGCGCCTGAAAGCATATCCTTCGGAATATCCTGCAAAATGTTCTTTATGCAGGCGGCAGGCACCGCAATATTTATCAAAAATTTGATTATTAGGGATTTTTGCTCCTTTTTCATCCATCCGGTCTTGCCGAATATCCAGCCGATCACGATCATCATCATGATTATGGCAACGGCGGAAAAGGAGTTAAGCAGCGAAGCAAGCATTAAATGCCTCCGTTTTAACTAAAGGGGCGACGTCTTGCCGCCCCCTTGCATATCGGTTTATGTGATCAGTTCTTTATGCCCTTGCACTCAAGATAGTAGCGCTTTTCGTTCGCTTCGCCCATGGAGAAGGTCTTTCTGGGCAGTGCGCCGTCGAACACAACGGTCTTGAAAAGGTCGCTCTTGTCCATCGGAGGCAGCCAGAAGCCCATATTGCCCTTCTCACGACCGAGCTTATCGACAACGTCGTCTCCGTGGATGTAGTCGATGGTGGTGCCCTCGGTCTCCTTGAGAACAACGTCGAGAGCCGCCTGCAGGGTGCCGACCTCAAGCTGTGCCTTGGGTTCGTCAACATAGATGTAGCCGTAGCCGAGCTTGGTGCAGATGGGGAGGATGTGACCCTTTGCGGTTTCTCTCATCTTGGCGATCTTCTTGTCGAGAGCAGCCTTGGAGGTGAGCCCCTGGAGGTTTGCCTTGCAGCCGCAGCCGTTTTGCTCGCTGATGACGGTGAGAAGCCTTGACAGGAACTTCATGGGCTTGCCGACGTTGAACAGCACCCTGTGGATGGGCTCGAAAATTATGCCGTCGTCGTGGACGTTTTCAAGCTCGATGAGCGCAAAGCGTGCGGGATGGTTCGCTGCTTCTTCGGGGGTAAGCGTGGCCTTGACCTTTTCCCAGTTGGCCTTTGCGGTAGCGAAGCTGTGGTTGCCGTCGCCCATTGCGAATATCATGGGAGCCTTGTCCTGACCGTAGGTCTCGTGGAATTTGTCGGGGTTTCCGAGGGCTTCGATGGCCTTTACAACGGAATCGATGGTCTTTTCGGAATTGATGAACCAACCCTCGATGTGACCGCCGTTCTGCATCAGCTCGAAGTCATATACCTGCTCCAAATCGGCAGCATTTGCCATGAGGGGCTCAATGACGGTCTTTTGCGGATCATCGATCAAAACGATGATATGCGGCATTTCGAGCGGTGCGTTCTCACGGATGCGAAGACGCGGGGGAATGCGCTCGACGATGGTGCCTTCGGTCGCACGGATGAGGGTGGTTGCGCCCTTGTTGTAGTCGTAGCACTCAAGGTCGAGAGCCATTACAAGTCCCAGCCTCGTGTTGCCGGCGACGCTCCTCCTGAGGAGCACAAGACCCTGACCCTTGTTCTCGAGGATGCCCTCCTGAACGTATTTGTCCATGGTGGCGTTGATGGCCTTGATGCGGTCGGCCTCGTCGGGCTTGTCAAGGTACATTTCGGGGAGCATGAGGCGCAGAGTTGAGGGATCCTCGCCGACTATGCGCTCGGTGGTGTTCCAATATTCGGGCTGCGAAGTGTACTGGTCACAGGCAACCACCGCCCACTTGGTGAGGTCAACCTCTTTGTTGGGCAAAAGTATTTCCGGCACGTGTACGCCGGCATTGTTTTCGTATTTCTTCATAAATAGCCTCCGTTAAGGTATTTTTGTCGCTCGTTTGAACTTATGGTAGTTTACACCATCGGGATCAAATAATCAATGCCGACGGTTAAAGTGATTCGGGCGCATTGTACTTGAACTCGTGCGCCGTTTCCTCGTTTCTTAGCACCCTCAGACCGCCCTGGGCGAGCGCTTCCATCTCGTATTCGCCTGCCATTATCTCCACGGGAGCTATCCATTCGACACGCTCCTTTATCCAGTCGGTCAGCATCTTGGAATATGCAACTCCGCCGGTGAGTATTATGCGGTCAACCTTGCCCTTTACGACCGTTGCGAGGTCGCCGATGCCCTTGGCAATGCCGTAAGCCAGCGCCTCGTAGATGAGCTTTGCGTGCTCGTCGCCGTCGGCAATGAGCTTTTCGACTTCCCTTGCGTCGGACGTGCCGAGGTGAGCTTTAAGACCGGAGTTGCCCCTGACCATCCTGCTCATTTGTTTGAGGTCGTATTTTCCGCTGTAGCAGAGCTTGATAAGATCCATCGCCTGCAGCTTGCCGCAGCGCTCGGGTGCAAAGCCCGCATCGTCGTCGGAATACATATCAATGGAGTAGCCCTTGTCGATAAGCCATACACTCGTGCCGCCGCCGATGTGCTGAACGATGAAGGTGCATTCCTCTATCGGCTTGTGCATCACCTCACGGGCGCAGATATGTGCCATTGCGTGAGTGTTGAGCGCATGACCGCGGCTTACCTTCGGAAGCTCGGGTACGCCGGTTATGCGGGCAATGGGCTGCAGCTCATCGACGGTGACGGGGTCGTAAATGAATGCCGGAACGCCGAGCTTTTTTGCAAGCTTATCCGCAACGGCGCAGCCGACGTTCGATATATGCACGTCAACCTTCTGGGCGTACATATAGTTGACCATATCGTCGTTTATCCTGTATGCGCCCGAGGGGCAGGGGGGAAGCATTCCGCCCCTTGACATTATGCAGGTAAGCGTGGATATGTCGAAGTTTGCTTCCTCCAATGCGCCGATAACGCTTTCGGTACGGAAGTCAAGCTGCTCCATGACCCACGAAAACCGCTTAAGCTCGTCGTCACTGTGGCGTATCGTGCGGGAAAAAAGCTGCTTTTCATCTTCAAATACGGCTACCTTGGTGGAGGTGGAGCCGGGATTTATGACGAGAATTTTTTCCATAAAAGCTCCCTGTCTTTGCAATCAGGCGTTGTAGCCTGCGCCGAGGGCGAGAGAGTAGTATTTTTCGTCGGCGGAGGAACCTCTCGAGGTGAGGACTATCGGCACCTTGCATCCGAGGACAAGACCCGCCATTCTGCCGCCGCAGGTGCATACGAGGCACTTGCCGAGAACGTTGCCGACCACTATTTCGGGTGCAAGCATAACGTCGAAGTCGCCGGCGCAGGGGGATTCAAAGCCCTTTACCGGGCCAAGCTCGGGACACATTGCAAGGTCGTAGGAGATGGGGCCTTCGACGTAGCAGTGGGACAGCTCGCCGGAAAGGCTCATGCGCTTGAGTTCGGCGGCGTCGACGGTCTCGGGCATTTTGGGATTGACGGTCTCGATCGCACAAAGCGCCGCAACATTTACCTTTTCATAGCCAAGGTTGTTGAAGAACGTGGCTACGTTTTGAACGATGTCCTTTTTCTTTTCAAGGTCGGGGTAGGTGCACATGCCGCCGTCGGTTACGCAGAGCAGCTTGTGATAGCCGGGAACCTCAGCGATTATGATATGGCTCATGAGCTTGCCCGTGCGAAGGTTTGCTTCGGGGGACAAAACGCCCTTTAACAAATCACCGGTCATTATTTTGCCCTTCATGAGGAAGTCGGCCTTGCCCTCGTGGATGAGGTTTGCGGCGCATACGCTCGGGTGCATACCCTCGGGAACGGCGACGATGTTGAAGTCGGCGGGATTCTGTCCGAGAGAAACGAGAACCTCGGAAATTTTCTCGGGATCACCGACGAGTACAGCATTTACTATATCTCTGGCCGCAATCACAGCCTCGAGCGCATGGGCGTCGTTTGCCTGAACCAACGCTACGGTCTTTTTGGGGCCGCCTTTTACCTTTGCAATGAGTTCGTCAAAGTTTTTGAGTGCCATATTTTACCTCCGTTATATTCCTGAATGGCGGCATACACCGTTTGGAGCGCCGCATTTCAATACATTATAATAATAACCTTTTTCTGCCTTTCGCTTCAATAGATTATTGCAATATATTTGTTTCGGCGCTGAAAAAATCGTCTTAAAAGGGTCTGCTGCGGAGAAATTGCCCGCAAAAATGCGTTAAACGGCGAATAACGGAAGGAGGAATGCCGCGACGGAAATAGAGATGCAGAAAATTAAAATGCTATGTTGACAAGCGGAAAATGCTTTGCTATAATGCAATAGCGATTGAGTGAGGAGAGATGTCCGAGTGGTTTATGGAGCTGGTCTTGAAAACCAGTGATGTCGAAAGGCACCGGGGGTTCGAATCCCTCTCTCTCCGCCAAAATGAATAATGGAGAAGTACCCAAGCGGCTGTAAGGGGCTCCCCTGCTAAGGGAGTAGACTGGGGTGACTGGTGCGAGGGTTCGAATCCCTCCTTCTCCGCCAA
>JAEDJH010000053.1 GCA_016296415.1 Clostridia bacterium
GGACTTAAAATCCGTCGGCGAAAGCTTGGGGGTTCAAATCCCCCCATTCGCACCAAAACCGATAAGTCACGCAGGGGCTTATTGGTTTTTACTTTTCTACTCTTAACTATTCACCGGCGTGGAATGAAATCGCTTTACGATGAAATCTGACTCAGCGTTGAGAGAACGATATATAGTTAACTCGATGGGCGCAAATATATGATTGAAATTAAAGAAACGACAGCAGAGGACATTAAAAATATTCAACGCCTTTGGGCGGATGGGGATGTAATGCGTTTTGTGGGATTTCCCGACGGATTGCGCCAAACGGACGAGGAAATGCAGGAATGGCTTTGCCGAAGCAGCTCTCATCGTCCTACCGTGAAGCATTTTTCGATTTATGAAGATGCAGAATACTGCGGTGAAGCATTTTGCGAAGTGGATAGGGAACATAACAACAGTGCGGCATTGGATATTAAGCTGTTTTCATTTGCAAGAGGCAGGGGAATCGCAAGTCAAGCACTGTCATTTGCAATCGAAGAAGCGTTTAAAAACGGTGCCAAAACCGTATGGGTGGACCACAATCCGCAGAATGTTAAAGCAATTGCGTTATATAAGAGATTGGGCTTCAAACAGAAAGCCATGCCCGGCTATCTGACCTCCGAGGGAGAGAATACACAATCCATTTATATGGAACTTTGTAGAGAATGAGACGATAGAGTTCTTGGTGAGTTCAAAGATGACCATCACCAAAGAAGAATATCTCGAAAACAACGGGTAAAATCGAAGAACAGGCACAAAGGAGGCAGCGCTTGGCTGCCTCTTCACTATTTGTTTGGATCAGAGCATTATACATATTAGTCCGTTGCAGCCCTCGTTTACCATTCTTTGGAGCGTTTCCTGCAGCTTTTGTTTGACGGGATCCGGCATTCTGCCGACCTTGCCCGTCATGCCGTCCTTAACCAGATCATACAGAGGCTTTCCGAAAATATTCGTCTGCCATATCTTTGTGGGCTCCTTTTCAAAATTGTCGAGGAGATATTCCATGAACTGCTCCGATTGTTCCTCCGTACCTACAAGGGGGGAGACTTCGGATTCCACATCGACACGAATCATGTGTATGCCCGTGGCTTTTGCCTTGAGCTTTACTCCGAAGCGGCTGCCCTGCTGAACTATCTCCGGATCGTCAAGCTGCATCTCGTCTATATTGGGGGAAACTATGCCGTAGCCCGTCTGCTGCGCCTCCTTGAGGGCGGAACTTATCTTGTCATACTCACGCTTGGCCTCGGCGAACTCTTTAAGCGTTGCGATAAGGCGGTAATCATCGGCAATTTCGATACCGCACTGTTCGCTCAAAATCGTATAGAACAGAGTGTCAAGAGGTTCAAGGACAAAGCGCATCGTTCCGCTTCCGAGCTCAATTGAGGACAGGGAAATGGGTTTAAAACTTTCGGTCTGCAAAAATGACTCGGCTATTTTTGTATAGTCACGCATGAAAACAAGCTCTTCGGAGCAACAGCAAACCTTGTCGAGCGCTTCCCTTACAAGCCAATGGGTTCTGCCGAGCGCACGTACCCATGACGGAAGCTCTATAAGCACCGAACGGATGGGGAACTCCATGAGAATATCCTCCACAATTCCGACCGCCTGTTCAGCCGTCATATTGAGAACGTCGGCGGGAATTACCGTACAGCCGTATTTTTTTGACAACGCCTCAGCAAGCCCTGCGCATTCGTCCGAGCGGGGGGACAGGGTGTTGAGTATGGCAACAAAGGGTTTACCGTGCTGCTTCAATTCGGTTATCACTCGCTCCTCCGCCGACTCGTATGCGGAGTGCTCAATTCCGGTTATAGAGCCGTCCGTAAGCATGACAACGGCAATGGTGGAATGCTCGGTCATAACCTTCTTTGTTCCGATTTCCGCCGCCTCTTCGAACGGTATTTCATAATCGTACCAAGGCGTCCTGACCATTCGGGGCATTTCTTCCTCAAGATGTCCTATCGCACCCTCCACCATATAACCTACGCAGTCTATCATCCTGAATCTGACGGAGGTTTTCTCGTCTATTGCAAGCTCTACTGCGTCGTTGGGAATGAATTTCGGCTGCGTGGTCATTATGCTTTTGCCCGAACCGCTTTGAGGAAGTTCGTCGATCAGGCGCTCCCGTGCATATTCGTTGGTTATCTCCGGCACGACCAGCAAGTCCATAAAGCGCTTTATAAACGTGGATTTTCCGGTGCGAACCGGCCCTACAACGCCGATGTAAATATCTCCGCCGGTTCTCACGGCGATATCTTTGTAAATACTGTTATTATGAAAAACAGAATCAGTCATAATCATCCTCCATAACCGTTTGTACAATTTTATGATAACAAAAGATTTTTATGACTGTCTTCGTGTAATGAGTGCACAAATATTGTATAATGAATACATGAAAGTGATGTGTGTGTCGAAAAAGAGGCTGTTAGCTGCGGCATTGATATTTGTAATCGCCGCACTTGCGCTTTTATTTGCAGCCGGTGGCTTCGGGAAAGGCGGAGAAAAGTCGCTCGAGGTGTATTTTGTCGATGTGGGGCAGGGCGATTGCGTATTTTTGCGCTCGCCAAGCGGCAAAACAATGCTTATCGACTGCGGTGAGGACACGTCCTATCGTTCCGTTTTTCGCTTTTTGAAGGGAAGATTTGTAAACAAAATAGACGTTGTGATTGCCACCCACGCTCACAGCGATCATATCGGCGGAATGAGCAGAGTTCTTAGCCGCTTTAAGGTCGGCAAGGTTTATCTTCCCGAAATGGCAAGCGAAAGCGAGCCGTATATCTCGATGATCGACAAAATACATTCAAGATCCATACCGTTTGCTTATGCGTCGGTGCAGGATACCCCCGAAATCAAATGGGATGACGAGGTTTTTGTTAAGGTGCTTGCTCCGTTCAAAGGAGTTGATACAACGCTTAACAACTCAAGCATCGTGCTGAAAATCACTTACGGCGATGTTTCGGTACTGCTGACGGGGGATGCGGAGCACGAGTCGGAGGAACTCCAGCTTGACCGTTGGAGCGACGATGAGCTTCGGGCTGATGTAATCAAGCTTGCGCACCACGGTTCGGCTACATCGACAAGTGAAAGATACCTTCTGGCGGTCAATCCAAGGCTGGCGTTTGTTTCGCTTGACGACGAAAACTCCTACGGATATCCCTCGGAGGAGGTGATGCACCTTCTTGAAAAATACGGCATACCGCTCAATCGCACGGATACGATGGGCACGCTTTGCCTTAAAACGGACGGCAAAGGCATAATGGTTGAAAACGTCAAATGGGGGCACAATTAACTGCAAAAGCAAAAAAGCTTTGTCAAACGGAGTATATTGTGCTATCATCAAATAATAATGGTTTAGATTGGAAGTGATCGTTTGCGTAAGCGTGCGAAAATTTTGGTTTTACTGGCGATTGTTTTTTCGTTGATTGTCTCCTCTGTCGTTATGGGCGAGGACGGAAAGGAATTTGTCACCAACGGCGATTTTACCAAAATCGGCGCAAACGGTATGCCGAACGGGTGGAGCGTTGGCGGCTGGATAAACGACGGCTATACCTCCATCGCGGAGTATGACGAATTAAACGGCTGTGTTTGCATAGTAAACAACAGCGACAACGATTTTAGGCTGTATCAGGACATTTCCGTAAAGAAAAACAGCTTCTATCTGATTTCCTGCGATGTAAAAACCTCAAACATAGTCGGAGCAGGCGGAGCAAACATCTCCGTAATAAACTCGTTTGCGGGCTCGGAGTCGCTTAAAGGAACCAACTCCGAATGGACAACCCTCTCGTTCTACGGAAAAACTGCGGCACGCCAAACAAAGCTGACTTTGGCCGTGCGCCTCGGCGGATACGGTGCAACCTGCTCGGGCGAAGCGTGGTTTGACAATGCCTCGGTACGGCTCGTTGACGAAGTTCCCGAGGGTGCTGCCGTACTCGATCTCAGCTCGGATGAATATGAGGGAAATTTAAGTTCGGGTGAAACCGAGAATAAAAAAGGAACATTCGAATCCGGTCAGATTTACGCATGGGCGCTGCTGCTGGCGGTGGTATTCGTCGTAATATACAGAAACACCGTTATGCGTGAAACGCTTGAAATAGAAAAATCCTCACATGACGGCACCGTCGTTGCAGGTATAATATTCGTTGCGTTCGTTATGCGATTGGTGCTTGCAGTTGCTACAACCGGCTATGAAGCGGATATAAACTGCTTTACAGCGTGGGGCAGGCGGATGGTGAACAAAGGAACCTTGTTCTATTCCGATCCCGAATACTTCTGCGACTATCCGCCGCTGTATATGTGCATACTGGGGCTTATGAGCCTGCTTACCCATCTTTTTGAGAGCTTTTTGGGTGCAAGTCAGGGTATTTCGAATCTTTTTGTAAAGCTTCCTGCAATACTTGCGGATATGGCACTGGTATTTATGGTATATAAATTCGCCGAGGACCGTTTGAAGCCGAGTGTAAAATGGGTCACTGTGTTCGTTGCGGCATTCAATCCGGTATTTTTCCATGAAAGCAGTATTTGGGGGCAGATCGACCAGCTGCTGACGGTTCTGCTTTTTTGCTCCATGCTTCTTTTGATAAAGCGCAGGTACATTATAGCCGGCGTTGTTTACGGCTTGGCAATATCCTTAAAGCCGCAGGCATTTATCGTCGGTCCGATACTTGCCGCCGCCTATATTTACGATGTTTTCGAGGCGGGCAGGCAGAGCAAAAAGGAGCTAAAAACCACGTTGATAAAAACCGTTTGTGCCGTTGCTGCCGCAGTGCTCGTAATAGCGGTGATTTGGCTGCCCTTTGCCGTAAATGCCGTGGACAGCGGCTCCGAAACGGGAGTTTTGGGCTGGATAGTCGGCAAATACATAAATTCTGCGCAGGGCTATAAATATGCGACCATTGAAGCCTACAATGCGTTCGGAATATTCGGTCTTAACTGGACGGACGCATCCGAAACGGCATTCATTTTCTCGCACGGCACATGGGGCGTTATCGGGATAATTACATCCGTGGTTTTCGCCGTGATCCTTTATGTACGCGGACGTAACGGCAAGGACAGGGAGGAAAGCCGCAATGCGCTTTTCCTCTGCGCTGCGGTTTTGGTTAGCGGAATATTCATGTTCGGTCACTATATGCACGAAAGATATCTCTTCCCCGCAATCGTGTTTATTCTGATGGCATTTATAGCGCATTCGGACAGAAGGCTGTTCATTGCGTTTTGCTGGCTGAGTGTCTCGATGCTTATGAACGTTCTCGGTGCATATATAGTGCCGAATGCGGAAAGAGGATCGCTGTACCAGACCTTGATCACCATAACGGGAATAATAGGCATTTCGGGCTACGTATTCCTGTGCCATACCGCTGCGGATATTCTTGTAAGAAAGCGTTTCCATGGCATACATAAGGCAAGGGAATAATACCGACGAAAGAACGGAGGATAAAATGAGCACCTCAAAGATAAACAAAAAAACGGAAAAAAGGTCGAACGAAACGGCAGAGCAGACGGCTGTACTTCCAAAGCCTTACGACAGAAAGCTGCGCCTTACCAAGCGTGACAGGCTGTATCTTATCATACTGACCGCTATATACACGGTTGTGGCTCTGTTTAATCTCGGCTCGCTGCTGTCGCCCGAAACCGCATGGAAGGCGGAGGACGGCGAAACGGCAATGATAGTGTTCGACGAGCCTGCAAACGTTGCGTATATAAAAGTGCATTGCGGTATTTACACCGGCAAAATGGAACTGACCCCGATAGGTACAAATGTTTCCTCCGCTCCGATAGAGTATCAGGAAAAAGACGTGAATATGTTCCGATGGCACACCATTTACAGCTCTGCGGATGAAAAGAACGATCCCGTAGATGGTTATTCCGTTGTCATATCGTCAACGGGCGGCTCTGCATATAACCGAAAGTTCTGGCTAAACGAGATAGCCTTCCTTGACGCTGACTGCAACCCGATTCCGTTCACCGTGAGCGGAAATGAGGCCGCCATTTCTATTGGCGATGAGCAAAATACCATCGGACGATATGATTCTCCGCTGTACGGGATGTACTTTGACGAGCTTTATCATGCACGAACCGCCTATGAGCATCTTAACGGCATCGCCCCCTATGAAAACTCGCATCCGCCGCTCGGAAAGATAATAATTTCTCTCGGTATTGCCATATTCGGTATGAATCCGTTCGGCTGGCGCATAATGGGCGCTTTATTCGGTGCAGCAATGGTTCCGATAATGTACTGCTTCGGAAAACGGCTTTTCGGCAAAAGCGACTTTGCGCTGCTTCTTGCATCGGTTTTTGCTTTTGACTTCATGCACTTTACGCAGACCAGAATCGCTACGATAGACGTTTACGGCGTGTTCTTCATAATATTGATGTTCTACTATATGTATCAATATTACTGCATGAACTTCTTTGTGGACGGACTCAAAAACACATTAAAGCCGCTTGGCCTTGCCGGACTGTTTTTCGGTCTCGGTGCAGCGAGCAAATGGATATGTATTTATGCCGGCGGAGGACTTGCGGTGATACTTGCAATATCCCTCGTCCAGCGATATATCGAATATAAAAAATGCCAAAAGCACGGCACGGAGGAAGAAAAGCAGCTTACAGCCAAGTATTGGCCAGCCGTCATAAAAACGCTGCTTTGGTGCTGTGTATTTTATATTGCAATACCTGTAGCAATATACATTGCCTCGTATCTGCCGTACTATCTCAGCGAAGCAAAATACTCCGTTTTCGGCAGCGAGAACAGCATGTGGAGTACGCAGCAGTTTATGCTTCGCTATCACAGCCAGCTTACCGCCGAGCATCCTTACCAGTCCGATTGGTGGGAATGGCCTCTCGTCATGCGTCCCGTGTGGTATTACATCGGCAGACAGACCGCAAGCGGCGGGCAGTCCACCATCTCGGTGTTTGGCAACCCTGCGGTCTGGTGCGTTTGTGCCGTTGGAACCGTATGGCTGATAATCAGGCTGCTCAGAGGAAAGATGAAGAACGAAAAGGGCATTACCGTTGCATTTATCGGCATACTGTGCAACTATGTTCCCTGGATGTTCGTAACGAGAAGCGTCTATATCTACCATTACTTTGCAACGGTGGTATTTGTGCTTATCTGCACGGTATATCTGTTCAAGAATCTTGAGGAAAGCGGAGTGTTCGGCAAGAATATAAAGTGGATCTGGCTTGGCGTTGTACTGCTGTTCTTCGTGGTGTTCTATCCCGTTATAGCCGGAGCGGAGGTTCCCGTAAGCTATATTAAGGCGCTTGAATGGGGAAGACGCTGGACATTCCTCGGTGAAACCCCACTGACGCTTGAGCAGTTGTTCGGTGCGATTTTTGGAGGATAAAATACAATGGAAAAGAAAAAAAGCATTCTGCAATTTATCAAATTTGCACTCGTTGGGATAATGAACACGCTGATCGACACCGTTGTGTCGATGGTGCTCAATGCACTGCTCCATTGGTATTACCCTGCCAAGATAATCGGTTATTGCTGCGGAATAGTGAACAGCTACATCTTAAACAGCGGATGGACGTTCAAAACCGAAAGAAAGCGCAACGCAAGGGAGATTATATCCTTCATTGCGGTAAACCTTGCCGTGTTGGGCATATCCTTACTGCTGATGGCCCTTTTCAGGGATGTTGTCGGCATTTCCGATGAGTGGCTGCTTACGTGGCTTCCCGAATGGTTTGTAAAGATATTTAACGGCGAAAGGGTATGTATGCTGCTTTCTACCGGAATTTCGCTAATAATCAACTTCTTCGGAAATAAGTTTATCGTCTTTGCTTCCGGCGGTAAGAACGATGACAACGAGGAAGCAAAGCGGTAAAAGGACGGTGGCTTTAAGCGATGCTGTCACGAATCACAAGTTATGGCCTTAACGGCTTGGACGGCTATTCGGTAAGCGTTGAGGTAAACATCGAAAACGGAATGCCCACTTATGAAACGGTGGGTCTGCCCGATGCCGCTGTAAGGGAATCAAAGGAGCGCGTCAGAGCCGCAATAAAAAACAGCGGACTATACTTCCCGAACACCTCGAGAATAACCGTAAACTTAGCCCCGGCGGATATGCGAAAGGAAGGCTCGATTTACGATTTTGCGATTGCTGTCGGCATCCTTTCGGCGTCGCAGATGATTTCAAACGACAGCGTTTGCGAATATGTTGTTATCGGTGAGTTGGCTCTTGACGGAAGCATAAGGGAGGTTTGCGGCGCACTTCCCATGGTAATAGATGCGTACGCAAACGGGCATAAGAAGTTTCTTCTGCCGGAGAAAAATGCGGCTGAGGCCGCCTACGTTGAGGGTACTACCGTTATCGCCGTAAATGATTTGAAGCAGGCGGTTGACTTTTTACAGGGCAAGATCGAAATAAAGCCTTATTTGCCTCAGCCATGGAATGCCGATACAGCAAAATGTCCCGTTGATTTTTCCGATATAAAGGGGCAGCACAGCGCAAAGCGTGCTGCAGAAATTGCCGCCGCCGGAGGGCATAATCTGCTTCTTGTCGGCGCACCGGGCTCGGGAAAAACCATGATAGCAAAAAGCTTACCTTCCATTCTGCCGAAGCTGACCTTTAATGAGGCATTGGAGATAACCAAGATATATTCCGTGAGCGAGGGGAGAGGGAACGAGCACGGCTTGATGACGATGCGCCCATATATAGCTCCGCATCACTCAGCTTCTACAGTTTCGCTGGTAGGTGGAGGCTCAAAGGCTCTGCCCGGAGAGATAAGCCTAGCACATTACGGCGTACTGTTTTTGGACGAGTTTCCAGAATTTAAGAGGGATGTCCTTGAGGCTCTGCGTCAGCCGCTTGAGGACGGCGTCGTGACCGTTTCAAGGGCAAAGGCAAAATCAACGTACCCTGCGGATTTTATGCTTGTTGCCGCAATGAATCCGTGTCCGTGCGGATATTACGGGTCACGAAAGAAGGAATGCACCTGCTCGCCTTCGCAGGTACAGCGCTACCAGAAGCGCATCTCGGGGCCGCTGCTCGACAGAATAGATATTCACGTTGAAATGTCGGACGTAAGTTATAAGGACTTGACAACCCAATCCGGCGATGATTCTTCCGAAACCGTACGGGCTCGTGTGGAGGCGGCACGCTCCGTTCAGCTTAAACGCTACAAGGAGGACGGCATATTGTTTAACGCACAGCTTACAAGCGGGCTTTTGCAAAAATACTGTGCGCTTGACCAACGGGCATCGCAGCTGCTCGAAAATGCGATGAATGCTTTAAATTTCTCGCCCAGGGCGCACGGACGCTTACTCAAGGTGGCGAGAAGCATAGCTGACCTTGAAGACAGCGAAAACATAAAATACGAGCATATCTCCGAGGCGATACAGTATCGTTCTATCGAGTCAAAGTATTGGGGATAGATATAAATCAACCTTAATCTAATGCAAGGGGAGCTTGGATAAGTATGCTTAGAGATTATAACATCGAGGAACGCTTTTGGCTGTGGATGAACAAAAGCATAGGTGACAATGTAAAGGCTTTTGACGCCCTCATAGAGCATTACGGGAGCGCATCGGAGGTATTTCGACACGCCGAGAATAAAAAGCTTCGGTCTGTTGCCGGCGTAAGGGGTGACGTTATCGACCGTCTTACGGAACACGCTTCGGAAAGGTTGATTGACGATTTTATCACCTCTCTCGATGAAAAGAAAGTTTTAGCGGTAACGCGTATAAGCGACGACTACCCATATCTTTTGTCCGAAATATACGATCCTCCCTCCGTTTTGTACTACAGAGGAAGGATGCAGCGCGACTTTGTACTCCCCCTGGCTATGATAGGTTCAAGAGAGTGCAGTACGTCTTCATTACAACTTGCACGCCTGCTGGCACACTACCTTGCCGAAAGAGGCGCAACGATAGTTTCGGGTATGGCTCTCGGTATCGACGGTGCGGCCTCCTGGGGTGCGCTTGACAGCCTGACTAACGAAATGCCAACAATAGCAGTCCTCGGAAGCGGTGTTGATGTGATTTACCCGTTTAAAAACACTTCGCTTTATCACAAGATAGTCGAGCGAGGCTGCGTTATCAGCGAATATGCCCCCGGGGCTCCGGTCGCAAAGATCAAATTCCCAAAAAGAAACAGAATAATAAGCGGTCTGTCAAAGGGTGTAATTGTTGTTGAGGCCGGAGCAAAAAGCGGTACAAATATTACTGTCAACTTTGCGCTCGAGCAGGGTAGGGACGTTTTCAGCCTGCCCGGAAGGATGAACGATGAAAAATGTCTCGGATCGAATAAGCTGATTCAGGATAACGTAGCAAAACCCGTTTTCCGAATAAACGATATTCTTGAAGAATACGGAATGGAGTGCAATCCCGAGGAGCAAGCGGCCATACACGCAAGGATAAAGCAGGGCAGCAAGCGAAAAATGCTGTTGCCGCACGGCAAAGCAAATGATGAGCCGCCACGCAAACAGCAGAGAAAGGTTGTGCCGCAAAAAGAGCAAAGCAAGGAATCACACGACGGAAAAGAGAACAAAAGATTGCCGCAAATATCCGGTGAGCAAAAAATAATATACGAGCTGTTAGCGGACGGCGAGAAAACTTTTGACGAAATGTGTGAAATCACAGGTTATGCCGCAGGATTTTTAAATAATCTCTTGACAGAGATGGAAATATCGCAAATAATATTGCAATCGGCAGGGAGACTTTACAGCTTGCGCTAAGCACAAATGTGCAGCATATCATGCAAAGCATATTGCGCTGAACGGCTTCGTTTGACAGCTTTTGCTGTGCTGAATACTCG
>JAEDJH010000054.1 GCA_016296415.1 Clostridia bacterium
GCGCAAATATCCGCAGGGTGCTTTTCTGTCCGAATACGGATATCCGAAACCAACTTGCATATCAGTCTTTCGAAGGAAAGCAAACCGCCTCCCGCTGACTGCGGGAGGCGGCTCTGTTTCATTGTTGCTTTTTGGGGAGATCGGGCAATTACTCGTCCTCTTCCTCGTCCTTCTTTGCCGCCTCGATTATCTTCTGTGCGATGTTGGCGGGAACGTCCTCATAGCGTACAAACTCCATCTTGAACGAGCCCCTTGCCTGCGTCATGGAGAGCAGGTCGGTAGCATAGGTGAACATCTCGGAAAGCGGAGCCTCGGCGATAACCTCGGTGCCCTCGGAGGTGGGGTTGGTACCGATAACACGACCGCGGCGACGGCTCATATCGCCCATAATGTCGCCCATGTAGTCGTCCGGAACGAGTATATCGTAGCGATATACCGGCTCGGTAAGTACGGGTGATGCCTTTGCACAGGCTGCCTTGTAGGAAAGCCTTGCAGCGGATTTGAACGCAACTTCCTTGGAGTCAACGGGATGGTACTTTCCGTCATAGAGGGTCGCCTTTACGCCGGTCATGGGATAGCCTGCCAAAACGCCCCTGAGCATTGCCTCTTTAAGTCCCTTTTCAACCGCGGGAATGAACTCCTTCGGTACAACGCCGCCGACGATTGCGTTTACAAACTCGAAATCGCCATCGGGAAGCGGCTCAAAGCGCATCTGAACAACACCGAACTGACCTGCGCCGCCGGACTGCTTCTTATGCTTACCTTCTGCCTCTGCGGTGGACCTGATGGTTTCCCTGTACGCCACTCTGGGAGCGTTGAGCTGTGCCTCAACCTTGAACTTGTTGGCAAGCTTTGCGCAGGTGACGCCGATGTGGGTCTCGCCGATACCGCCGAGCAGGACGTCGCCGGTTTCTGCGTTCTTCTCGAGGGAGATGGTCGGGTCTTCTTCCTTCATACGGTTGAGACCTGCGATTATCTTGTCGTCCTCGCCCTGCTTCTTGGCGGCAACCGCCTTGAAGATGCAGGGTTTCGGGAACTCAATGTTCTCAAATACGATGGGTGCGGAAGCATCGCAGAGGGTGTCGCCGGTTACGGTGAACTGCAGCTTTGCCATTGCGCCGATGTCGCCCGCCTCGAGCTTATCGACGGTGACGAGGTTTTTACCCCTCATAATGTATACGGTTCCGGGCTTCTCAGCCTTTTCGGCATTGGAGTTGTATGCCGAAACGGTGTTCGAGAGGGTGCCGGAGAATATCTTCATAATGGAGATCTTGCCCACGAACGGGTCGGCAACGGTCTTCATGACCTGGGCGGCAAACTTGCCGTATGCGCCGATCTCGACGTTTTCCCCGGTCTTGGGGTTGGTTGCCTTGCGAACCATCGCCTTGCTTGCGGTGGGCATATAGTGGATAAGGTTGTTCATGAGCGTGGTAACGCCGATGTTCGGCTGAGCCGCACAGCAGCATACGGGGGTTACGAGACCGAGCTCGACGCCCTTGCAAAGACCCATGATCATCTCTTCCTTGGAAAGGGTGCCTTCCTCGAAATACTTCTCCATGAGCTCTTCGTCGCTCTCCGCTGCCGCTTCGGTCAGAGCCTCAATAAGCTCCTGCGCACGACCCTCGAGGTTTGCGGGTACGGGGATCTCTTTTTCGCCCTTTGCTCCGAACTCGTATGCGGTCATCGTGGTAAGGTCAACATAGCCCTTGAATGCGCCGCCTTCCATAATGGGAAGCTGGATCGGAACGACGGAGGGACCGAACTTTTCGGTAAGTGCGGCAACGACCTTGTCGAAGTTTGCATTTTCCCTGTCCATCTGGTTTACAACCATCATGCTGGGCTTAGAAGTCTTTTTGCACATTGCAACGCTCTTTTCGGCGCCGACCGTTACGCCGGACACTGCGCCGACGACGATGAGAGCCGCATCGGCAAGCGCCATTGCTTCAGCCACTTCGCCGTAGAAGTCGAAGCCGCCGGGTGCGTCGATTATATTGACCTTTGTGCCGTTCCACTCAAAAGGTGCGACCGCCGCACTGATGGAAATTGTGCGTTTTACCTCCTCCGGATCGTAGTCGGTGGTGGTGGTTCCGTCTTCAACACGCCCCATGCGATCGAGAAGCCCTGCGTTGAAAAGCATTGCTTCGGTCAAAGTCGTCTTACCCTCGCCGCCATGACCAAAGATGCCGATGTTGCGGATGTTTTCTGCCGTATAAGCTTTCATGAATTTATTTCCCCCTGTTGGAATTTAGTTACATTTATAAACCGACGCATGAAACGCCAAATATTATTTTAGCAGTAAATTTGCCCCTTGTAAAGATAAACAAAGGGCAAAAACCTCTTTTTTCCGATATATTTTAGTTTTTCAGGGCGTTTTCCACGTCCGAAGCTATCTGCTTTTTAAGCTCCTGAAGGCTTTCAAACTTCTTTTCCCCCCTCAGGAAGCGCAGAAACTCTATTTTTATCGTTTTGCCGTATATATCGCCGCTAAAGCCGATGATATGGGTCTCTATACGGATTTCGCCGTCGCTGTTTACCGTCGGATTGCTCCCCACGTTGGTTACGGCGCTGTACGTCTGCCCATTTACAAAAGCCCTCGAGGCATATACGCCGCCTTTGGGAAGCACCTTCCCGTCGGGGGCGGCGATGTTTGCGGTAGGAAAGCCTATTCCCGTGCCTATCCTTTTGGCGGAAACTACCTCGCCGCATATTGAATAAGGCTCGGTCAGCATTTTGTTTGCGCTCTCCACCTCGCCATCTGCTATGAGTCCCCTCAAATATGTGCTTGAAACGGTCTTATCTTCAAGCATTACCGGGGAGATCACGCTCACCTCGAACCCGAGCCTTTTGCCAAGCTCAAGCATCAGCCCGGCGTTGCCGGCCTTGGCCTTGCCGAAGGTGTAGTTGTATCCCACTACCGCCGCCGCCATATCATACTCACCGATGAGCATATCCACAAATTCGTACGGCGACAGCTCCATAAGCTGCTCAAACGGATGTACTATGACGGCTATATCCTGCCGCCTCAATGCCTCTATCCTCTCGGCGTCGTTCATTATGCGCCTTACGGCTCTGAATTTTCCCGCCGGATGAACGTCAAAAGTGAACACACACGGCTCTGCGCCGAGCCTTTCGGCGATGCGCTTTGCCGCCTCGATAAGCGCTTTATGTCCTGTATGCACACCGTCGAATGTGCCGAGTGCGATTACCCTTTTCATGCCGCCTTCATTCGCCGAGCATAAGGCACATTTTCAACTTGCCGCCGTCCGCCGTACCCAAGCCCTCAAATACTCCGTCAATATAAATTCTCATTTTTCCGCACGGCGCATCCATGCCGCAGTTTATGTCCGCACCGTTGAGCAATCTCGTCCTCTGACGTTCGCTGAGCCCGTTCAGCCTGAGTTCCGGCATATTGCAAAGTGCGGCGTCCATGGACACGACCGCCTCGTTCAGCCTGTCCTGTTCCTTAAGCAGTCTGAGCTCCGCTACGGAATGAGCGTTTTCTATCCTGAAATCGCCCGATGCCGTCCTCAGAAGAAAGCTCATGTATGCACAACCGCCGACCGCCTCGCCTATATCGTGGCAGACGGTGCGGATATACGTTCCCTTGGAGCATACTATCCTGACAAGATGGCGATTTTCGCCCGTGTTTGCAAGATACTCCGTTTCATAAACGGTTATGTCCCTGACCTTAGGCTCTATTTTTTCGCCGCTTCTTGCAAGTTTGTACAGCTTTACACCGTTCTGGTTCAGCGCAGAGTAGATGGGAACGCTTTGTCTGACGTCACCGTGAAAGCCCTCCAGCGCCCTGCAAACATCGTCCTTTGATACGGCCCTGTCCGATTCTGCGATCACCTTACCGTAGCTGTCCTGGGTATCGGTCGCCATCCCGAAGGCTATCTCGGCAATATACTCCTTTTTCTTGTCCACAAGGTAATCAAAAAGCCGTGTTGCCCTGCCCACACAGACGGTAAGCACGCCTGCCGCACCCGGGTCGAGCGTGCCTGCGTGGCCTACCCGTTTCGTATCAAATATGCGCCTTAAATCGGTTACAACATCCGAGGAGGTCAGTCCCGGGGGCTTTAATACGTTTACGATTCCCTCAAGCATATCCTTTAATCGCCGTTCTCAATCTCTCTCAATGCGGCATCCACCACTGTATTGTATGTTTTTTGATAGTTCCAGTAGGAGGTGTAGCCTGCCGCACGCTCATGTCCGCCGCCGCCGAATTTCTCGGCTATTGCAGCAACGTTTGCATACTCGTTTGAACGCATGCTGACCTTGAGCGAGCCGTCCTTTGCCTGACGGATGAATATCGCCAGCTCCACGGTATCAATATCCCTTATCCTTTCGACTATACCCTCGCAGTCCTCATTCGTCGCCCTGACCTCGAGCATATCCTTTTGGCTGATTGGGATAAGCCCTATCCTGCCGTCCGCAAGCAGCTCCAGCTTGTTCAGCGCCCTTGCAAGCAGGCGCATCTTGGATACGGGAAAGTGCGAATACACCTGCCTGTTCAGCTTCGCCACGTCAAAGCCGTATTGCATAAGCTCCGCCGCAGCGGTAAGCGAAGCAACGTTCGTATTTGAGTGGGAAAATCTGCCCGTGTCGGTCATTATTCCCATATACAGACAAAGCGCCGTTTCCTCGTCAAGCTTTACACCGAGAGCCTTTGCAAGCTCATACACCACCTCACAGCACGACGAGGTTTCGCCCTGCACATGATTGAGCATGGCAAAGCCGTCGTTTGTGGCGTGGTGATCAATATTTATCGTAAGCTCCGCCGCATCGAACAGCTTTCCTGCGCCGCCGAGCCTCTGTTTATCGGCGCAGTCAACCGTTATGACCGTCTTTTTCCTGCCCGCCGTTTCGGGCGAGCCGAAATCGTATGCGTAAGGCAGGAACGAATAGATGGGCGGCATGCGGCTGTCGCACACCATCACTGCCCGCTTGTTCATCGTCAAAAGTATCTGATAAAGCCCAAGGCAGGAGCCTATCGCATCACCGTCGGGCGATACGTGCGGAATAACCGCAAAATCATCGCCGTTTTTTATCGCCTCCGCAATTTCCGACAGAGGATTATTCGTCATTTTCCTCCTCCGTTTCCTCGGGCGTTATGTTCAGCCCGTCCAGTATCTTGGAAATATGAACGCTGTACGCTATGGAGTCGTCCAGCTCAAAGCGGAGCTTCGGCACACGGCGTATATCTATTCTGTTTCTAAGCTCCCTCGCTATAAACCCGCTTGCATGGTTCAGCGCCGCAACGCTGTCCTCCCTCGCCTTCTGCGACTGTGAGTACACGCTTACACGCACCTTGCACAGCGTCAGGTCGCTTGTCGCCTCGGCGGACATTATAGTTGTCATCTCGGATATTCTCGGGTCCTTCAGCTCCCTGATTATCTCGGAGATGCCTTTTTTTATTTCTTCACTTATTCTGTCGTATCTCAATGACATACGCTTTCCCCTTTCTTTGCAGATTTCGGACGGTCTGTCAGCGCTTTACTTCCTCCATAACGAAGGCTTCGATTATGTCGCCTTCCTGTATGTCGTTAAAGTTCTCTATGCCGATACCGCATTCGTAGCCGGCGGCAACCTCCTTGGCGTCATCCTTGAAGCGCTTGAGCGATGCTATCTTGCCCTCATGGCAGACTATGCCGCCCCTTACGACTCTGACACGTGCATTCCTCTGCACCTTGCCGTCCTGTACATAAGCGCCTGCGATGGTGCCGACACCCGAAACCTTGAACGTATTTCTAACCTCTATTCTGCCGAGCGTTACCTCCTGATATACGGGAGCGAACATACCCTTCATTGCGTTTTGAATGTCCTCGATGGCGTTATAGATAACACGGTACATACGGACGTCAACCTTTTCACGCTCCGCCGCCTGCCTTGCCACGGAGTCGGGACGCACGTTGAAGCCGATTATTATGGCGTTTGAAGCCGATGCAAACATTACGTCGGAGCCGGTTATCGCACCCACGCCGCCATGTATGCAGCGCACCCTTACTTCCTCGTTGGAAAGCTTTTCAAGCGCCTGCTTTACCGCCTCGACCGAACCGTGAACATCCGCCTTGACGATGACGTTCAGCTCCTTCATCTGTCCGTCGGATATCTGATTGAACAGGTCATCGAGCGAAACCTTCTGCGCAACCTTTATCTGCTCCGCCTTCAGCTTATCCCTGCGCTCCTCGGCAACGAGCCTTGAAAGTTTTTCGTCATCGGCAACGTTAAGCACGTCGCCCGCCGACGGTACCTCGTTAAAGCCGAGAACCTCAACCGGCTGACCGGGTCCCGCTGAATCTATCCTGCGGCCCTTGTCGTCCATCATCGCCCTCACCTTGCCGTATGCTACGCCGGCAACAATGGTGTTTCCTACCCTCAGCGTGCCGTTTTGCACCAGTACGGTAGCAATGGGGCCCCTGCCCTTATGCAGCTCGGCCTCGATGATCGTACCCTTTGCCGCCCTGTTCGGGTTCGCCTTGAGCTCGAGCACCTCCGCCTGAAGCAGTACCATTTCAAGCAGTGTATCAAGGTTCATGCGCTTCTTTGCCGATACGGGAACGCATATCGTATCTCCGCCCCAGTCCTCGCACACAAGACCGTGCTCTGTAAGCTGCTGAAGCACTCTTTCGGGGTTTGCCGTATCCTTGTCTATCTTGTTTATCGCAACGACTATCGGCACTCCCGCCGCCTTTGCGTGGTTTATCGCCTCAACGGTCTGGGGCATTATGCCGTCGTCCGCAGCGACAACGAGTATGACTATATCCGTTACCTGCGCACCCCTTGCACGCATAGAGGTGAACGCCTCATGACCGGGGGTATCTATGAACGTTATCAGCTTACCGTTGCAGCTTACCTGATATGCGCCGATATGCTGGGTGATCCCGCCTGCCTCGCCCTCGGTGACGCTCGAATGCCTTATCGCATCGAGCAGGGAGGTCTTGCCGTGGTCAACGTGACCCATTATGGTGACCACCGGAGGACGCCCTATAAGGCTCGCCTCGTCATCCTCTGCGTTTGCGGCCTCGGCAAGAGCATCCGCCGCCGTCTTTGCGGGCGTGTATTCAAGCTCTATATCGTAGTCCGCCGCTATCAGGGCGCAGGTATCAAAGTCTATCTCCTGGTTAATGGTAGCCATTATGCCCATAAAGAACAGCTTCTTGATTATCTCGGCCGCCGGCTTGCCTATCTTCTCCGACAGATCCTTTACGCTGATGGTTTCCGTTGTAATCACCGCCTTCTCAATCTTTACGGGTTCGGGCTTATGCACCTGCTGCTGCTTTTTCTGCTTGTGCCATTTTCCTACCGCCGCATCCTCGTCCCATCCGGCGTTGTTTGCAGCCTTGCCGGAGTTTTTCTTGTTCCTGTTTTTCTTGTCGTCTCTCGACTTGTCACGTCCGTCCTTTGAGGACTGTCCGCCTATCGCCACCATGCGCTCGCCGCCGTGCTGGCGCTGTCTGCCGTCGTCCCTGTCCCTGCGTCCGTCATTCTGCTTCGGTGCGGTCTTGCCGGAGTAATCCTCCCTGCTTTCCTCACGCTCCTCTTTCGGCTTTTTCGGCGCTCTTTCGGGCTCCTTCTTTTCAACCGCCTTCGGCTTTTCCTCGGGCTTCGGCTCGATCGTCTCCGGCTCGTGCTTCACCTCCGGCTTTTCCTCAGGCTGCTTCTCGGGCTCGGGTATTACCTCCGGCTCGGGCTTTTTCGGCTCTGCGGCAGGCGTCTGCGCCTCAACCGCCTTCTCGGGCTCGGTCTCCTCTTCCTTGCCGCCGCCTGCCTGTGCGCCCAGCTTCTCGTCTTCCTCGAGCATCTTTCTGAAACGCTCGCGTCTTTCGTTC
Organism: Clostridia bacterium; assembly: GCA_016296415.1. Classification (GTDB taxonomy): domain Bacteria; phylum Bacillota; class Clostridia; order Christensenellales; family CAG-138; genus JAEDJH01. The sequence continues at coordinate 7,833 of JAEDJH010000054.1, forward strand.
TCCTCATCCTCTTTGCGCTTCTTTGCTTCCTTTGCTTTGAGGTCGGATTCATATCTTCTGGACTTTTGAATGAGCTCGTTCGTGTCCGTCTGCAAGGTCTTTATTCGCTCAAAAAGCTCCTTGGTCTGTTTTTCAAGTTCTTTCACGGTCTCTGACATTTTTGCCATTCATCAACACCCCCCGTTTTTCGCATTGTCGATTTCCTTCATCCGAGCATTCATTATCATTTCCGCAAATCCTCTGTCGGTTATCACCGCCACCATTCTTGCCTCCTTGCCTATCGCCTGCCCCATGTCCTCCAGGGTAAGCATGGGTATATTCAGGTTTTCGCTTCTGTTCGTCCAGCGCTTGAGCGTGGCTTCGGACGCCCCCGGGTCTATCACTATCAGCGCCGCTTTTTTGCCGCCGCAGGCTCTTTCGGCCGCAAATTCGCCAGAAACGCATTTGCCCGCCTTCATCGCAAAGCCTACGGCCGCCCTCGTTTTATTCATCACAGGCGCTCAATTCCTCCTTAAGCTGTTCGTACACGCTCTTTTCCATGGCTGCGCCGAAGGCCCTTTCAAGCCCTCTGACCTTTATCGCCCTGTCAAGGCATTCGGTGTTTTTGCAGATGTATGCTCCTCTGCCCGCCGCTTTGCCCGTTCTGTCAAGCGAAACAACGCCCTCGCCTGTTCTCACGATGCGAACAAGGCTGCGCTTTTCAACCATCTGTCTGCATCCGACGCACATTCTCATGGGTATTTTCTTCGGCATTGTTTCCTCCTCTTCGGGTCGTATCAACGACTTATATTTCCTGCTGCTCCGCCGCCGCCATTTCCGCCTGCTCAAGGCGTGAGATCTCCTCCTCTATCTGGCTGTTGCTCTTTATGTCAATCTTCCAGCCCGTAAGCTTTACGGCAAGCCTTGCATTCTGTCCGTCTCTGCCGATTGCAAGCGAAAGCTGATTATCGGGAACGACTACCCTGGCCGCCTTCTCTTCCTCGTTTACGTAAACCATGAGTACCTTTGCGGGGCTGAGCGCCTTTGCAATGTACATGGCGGGATCGGGATCCCATTCTATTATATCTATCTTCTCGTTGCGAAGTTCGTTGACTATTCTTTCCACTCTTATGCCCTTTTGTCCTACGCAGGAGCCTACCGCATCGACACGTGCGTCGGAGGAATGCACCGCAACCTTCGTCCTGTAGCCGGCTTCCCTTGCGATGGATTTTATCTGCACAACGCCCGACTGTATCTCCGGCACCTCAAGCTCAAACAGCCTCTTTACGAGACCGGGATGGGTTCTGGAAACAAGTACCTGCGGGCCTTTGCTCGTGCGGCGCACCTCAAGCACATAAACCTTGAGCCTCTCGCTCGGCTCATAGCGCTCCTCCGGGGGTATCTCCTTTCCGTCGATAAAGCCGTCGGTGCGTCCAAGCTCAACGTAAACGCCGTTCTTCTCAATGCGCTGTACGATCGCAGTGAGGACCTCGTTTTCCTTTTCAACAAACTCGTCGAATATCATGCCTCTCTCCGCCTCACGGATGCGCTGCACGATAACCTGCTTTGCGGTCTGCGCCGCTATTCTTCCGAAGTTCTTCGGCTTTACCTCCTCCTCGACAACGTCGCCGACGCCGTAAAGGGGATTTATCTTCTTTGCGTTTGCAAGCGAGATCTCGCTCAAGGGGTTTTCTACGGTCTCCACGACGGTCTTTGATGCAAATACCTTTACGTCGCCCGTTTCACGGTCTATGTCCGCGCGTGCGTTGACTATGGCTGCGCTGTCCTTGCTGTAATTGCGTTTGTATGCGGAAATAAGTGCCGTTTCAAGCGCATCGAGCAATAAGTCCTTGCTTATTCCTCTGTCCCTCTCGATTGCATCCAGTGCTTCAATAAATTCTGCGTTCATTTTTTCTCTCCTAAAAATTTATAACGGTATTAAAATTCTATATACGGTCTGAGCAGCGCCGTATCCCTGCGCTTGAAGGTCATCTGACCCGCCGGTCTGCCCTTCTCCGTTATCTCAAGGGTATAGCTTTCCTCATCGAAGGAAACAAGCTTCCCGAGAAATTCCTTCTTTTTGTTCACCGCCGCATAGAGCTTTGCGGTAACGAGAACATCGAGGTTTCTTGCAAAGTCCCTGTCGCTCTTTATCGGTCGGTCAAGACCCAGCGACGACACGCTCAGATAGTACGGCTCGCTGATGGGGTCCGCCTCGTCGAGCAGCGGGTCAACCGTGCGGCTCACGCTCTCGCAGTCATCGAGCGTTATGCCGTTGGGTGAGTCGATAAACAGCGTCAGCACCATGTTGCCGTCCTCTTTTTGATACTGCACCTCGTAAAGCTCGTATCCCAGGCGTTCTACCGCATCTTTAACGATTTCATATACGGTATCCGTAATTTTCATCGTTTTCCTCCGTTCTTTGATTTACGCAGCTTCTTTCAAAATGAAAGGATGGGAAAACTCCCACCCTTCAAAGTAACTGCATCCAACGTATGGCATTATACCATGCCGCGCGCTCCATTGCAAGCGAAAAATAATCAAAATCGCCGTCGTCACTCGGTTTTTTTGTGATATTTTTGCCGCAAATCATGTTTTCCCATAGTTCCGCACCAAATATATTATTTTTGGTGTTGCATTTTTGAAATAACTGTTGTACAATACTACCCGTACCGAAAAGACCGCTTGACGGTCGGAGATATTCCTCCTTAGCTCAGTCGGTAGAGCATGCGGCTGTTAACCGCAGTGTCG
>JAEDJH010000055.1 GCA_016296415.1 Clostridia bacterium
TGACAAGAACGGTCAGCGGCATTTTCCGCTGACCGTTTACGTTTGTACACTGTGTAGAAATCATTCGCTCCTCAAAGCGACGACGGGATCTTTTTTGGCGGCGCTCCTTGAGGGGATAATGCCCGAGATCAGCGTGAGCGCAACGCTTATGCCGACAAGTATCAGTGCCGCAGGCAGGGGGAGATAAGCCTTTAAGTTGCCAAGTCCCGTAAGATATTGCAAAAGTGCATTTATCGGTATGCACAGCAGCCATGTAATGACAACGCCCAAAACACCCGATGCAAAGCCTATCATTACGGTTTCGGCGTTGAACATACTGGAAACGTTCTTTTTCGATGCGCCGATCGAGCGCAGTATGCCTATTTCCTTGGTGCGCTCCTGAACGGAAATGAGCGTTATGACGCCTATCATTATCGAGGAAACTATGAGCGAGATCGACACGAAGGCGATAAGAACATAGGTTATCGCATCAATGATGGTGGTTATGGAGGACAGCATTATGCCGATATAGTCGGTATATTTGATTTTGGAAAGCTCATCCCTGTCCTCGTTATACTCGGCTATTGACGCTTCTATTACCTCCTTGTTTGCAAACGAAGAGGCGAAAAGGTTGACGGAGGACGGTATCTCCAAATCAACGTAGCCGAGGGCGAGCAGGTTGGCTTCATAGGTGGAGTCGGAAAATACCATTATCTCATCATAATAGACAGCACACATCTCGTTGGAAAACGCCGAAAGCTCGGAGTCCAGTGCGGCGGCCAAATGCTCGTCGGGGATACCTGCAAGCTCCTGCATGACCTGCTGTGCGTACTGCAGCTTAACTTGCTCGGCGGCGAATTTGGAATACAGCTCTGTCATTTCATCGTCCGACATGGCGCCGACATAGGAGGCTATCTCGTCCTCGCTTACGCTCATCTGGGTGAGCAGCGCTTCGACCATGCTTTTTTCCATATCCGCCCTGGTAAGCCCCGCCATAAGGTCGGAAACCGATTGCTCAAGCATCTCGTTTGAGGGGATGGACTTTATCTGTTTATATACTGCGGCTTTCTTTTCTGTGGAAAGTTCGGAAGCGTGAAGCCTGAATTCGGCCGCTTTCAGGCTTACGGTCATATTGTCCGTATTCGAGGCAAAGGGCAGACCGGTTATTATATCCGTAGTCGTGTCCTGCATTTGAAGCTTTATTGCCTCCGACTTTTGCGATTGTTTTATTACATACTCGGTCAACGCTTCGGTATAGGCGATGGAGCCGTGGAGCATGTTTGCGGCGGCGTCCTCGTTGGGTTTGATTATTCCCGTAACCCGAAGCTTAAGTCCGTTGTCGTACAGATAGCGAACACCGGCCTCCGTCTCTCGCAAGTCGCTGTAAAGCCCCGTGGTCTTGTCATATACGTAGCAGTCGGAGTTGAGTATGACACGGTACTCCCTGCCGCAAATTTCTTCATAGCTCCACCTTGCGCCGGAGCTTCCTATCATATCGCCATCCATTGCGGCGGACATTATTTCGTCAATTTCTTCCCGTGGAATAAGCCCCATGGCATAGAGGGTCATATCGTCAAGCTCATTGTTTTCGTCCAAAACAAGGATGATTTCGTCATAGCTGTTCGGCCACGAGCCGTAAACAACGTCATACTGGCTCTGTACCACATCGCTTATGAGAGAGCCGTCCTTGCCGGGGAGCATTTCCTGCCAAAGACCCATGACGTTTTCGCTCATCTGGTTGCTGGAGGTCACCATCGTTCCCATGATGCCGGAGCTGCCGGCACCCACGCCCATCATTGCGGATATATCTGCGCCCATATATTCAGAGATAAGTTCCGACATCAATGCGGTGGTATCCGAGGGAATTATGGTGCCGTCTGCGCTTTCGGTGTAAACGAGAAGCGGCAGGTCGTAGGTGTATTGAATGCCGCTGATTGCATCATAAAGGGTATTGTCGTCATCTTTTGCGGCAATTTTGGATTCGATATGTTTTTTGAATGCCTGCAGGTCATTTTTTTGAACGTCCGCAGAATTTAGTGCATTCATCATATCGTAAAGGGCAGATTTTTTGTATACCGCATCCGCTTCGTGCTCCTCGGCGGAGTTTCCCGAGTCCATGAAGGCCATCATAAGCGACGAAAGATCAACGGTCGTATCTTCGATGGTAATCGGATAGGATGAAAGCGCTTCCTCCTGAACGGTATTGATATACGTGGTCATGCCCTGCGACACGGCTGTGATAAGCGCAATGCCGATAATGCCGATACTGCCGGCAAACGCTGTCAGCATCGTCCTGCCCTTTTTGGTGAAAAGGTTCTTCAGCGAAAGCGAAAAGGATGTGGCAAGGCTCATGGAGGGCTTCTTTTTCGCTCCCTCACGGCTTACGCTCTTGTCGTTTACCCGCTCCGCTTCCAGTTCCGCCTCCGTCAACGGGGATGAGTCGGACAGGAGCTTTCCGTCGAGCATTTTGATTATGCGTGTTGAATAGGTTTCTGCGATGTCGGGGTTATGGGTGACCATAACGACCAGACGGTCCTTCGAAACCTCCTTCATTATGTTCATGACCTGTGCGCTCGTTTCGGTGTCCAATGCGCCGGTGGGCTCATCGGCGAGGATGATGTCGGGGTTGTTGACAAGCGCCCTTGCGATGGCTACTCGCTGCATCTGTCCGCCGGACATTTCGGATGGACGTTTGTAAAGCTGATCGCCAAGCCCTACGTCCTCGAGCGCAGCCTTAGCACGCTTTCTGCGCTCACGCTTTGAAACACCGGAGAGGCTGAGGGAGAGCTCGACGTTTTGCAATACCGTTTGGTGGGGGATAAGGTTATAATTTTGGAATACGAAGCCAACGGAATGGTTTCGATAGGAGTCCCAATCCCTGTCATTAAAGTCCTTTGTAGAACGCCCGTTTATTATAAGGTCGCCCGAAGAATAGCGGTCAAGACCGCCGATGATGTTGAGCAGCGTTGTTTTGCCGCAGCCGGACGGACCCAAAATGGATACAAATTCGCTTGTCCTAAACTGCAGGCTGACACCGCGCAGAGCATGCACGGTATTGCCGCTTGCCGGATAATCCTTCGTTATGTTTTTCAGCTCAAGCATGGTTTTCCTCCGTTTCACACTATTTCTATGGTAAAATTATACTCCTTTTTTCAAAGCCTAAGCAAGCGCAGGGGTTGTATGGAATGTAATAATTGTGTAAATTTGTGTGTCTTTCTGTGAATGGGCGAAAAGAGAGCCGCAGGGATTTACCGGGCGGCTCTATGTTTGTTCAGGCGTTTTCCTGCTGTGCGATGTTAAGCCTTTTGCGCTCCTTTTCGATTATGTCTTTTATCAGTTTGCTTTCACTTTCTTCCTTCATATACTCGGTTCCCGTGACGGACTCATCGGCAAAGTTATCAAATACGACCTGCTTTTGCTCACGAAGCTCCGTTACACGCTCGTCCACGGTGTCGCTGCAAAGCAATCTGTATACCAAAACGTTCCTTACCTGTCCCATTCGGTATGCCCTTGAGATCGCCTGATTTTCGATGGAGGGCTTGATCTGGGGCTCGCAGAAGATTATAACGCTTGCCGCCTGTATGTTGAGCCCCGTTCCGCCTGCCTGAACCTGACAAACGAGGACAGCTCCGCTTTCGGCCGCCGTAAACTCGTCGATGATTTCCTGCCGCCTTTGGGGCGATACGGAGCCGGTTATAGGCTCAAGACAGCGATCGCCGAGCATGGTGCATACCTTGGCGATGGTATTTCTGAAGAATGAAAAAACTATTACTTTTCTGCCTTCGTCCGCAGCAAGCTCACAAAGCTCTCTAAGCCTCAGCGCCTTCGACGAATCCGAGAATCTGTCGAGCCACGAAACCTGGCGCATTGCCATGAAGTTTCCTGCGCATACGGCGTCGTAATATGTCTTTTCTTCGACGGGGGTAAGCTCGCACCATTCCTCTTTTTCCGTAAGCTCCGGAAGCTCCGTCAGTACTGCCTCACGGGTTCTTCGGAGATAGACGGGCGCAAGCTTTTCCCGAAACTGCGGTGCGGAGGAGAGATGCTTCATTCCTTCAAGCTCCTCCGCAACATCGGGTCTTAAACATTTTACAAGGAAGCACATTTCTTCAACCTTGTTTTCAAGCGGCGTTCCCGTCATAAACAGCGTTCTTTCGGCGGATTCCTTCAGCTTGTTTAACGCCTTTGTGCGCTTGGCCTCGGGGTTTTTTACATAGTGCGCCTCGTCCACCACGAGCATTGAGAAGCCGAACGCATCGGGAAGCGCAAAGCGGCTGATTGCTTCGTATGTGGTCACGGCAATGCCGCCGTTTTCCGTCCAATGATTCAGCGCATTTTCATCGCCGCATCTTATCGGAACGGCTTCTATGGCGCAAAACTGGGTTATTTCCCTCGCCCAGTTGACAAGCACGCTTGCGGGGCAGACGACCATAAAATGCGTGCTTCCGTCCGCAGCGAGGGATACCATTGCGGCGATGGCCTGCATGGTTTTTCCGAGTCCCATCTCATCGCCGAGCAGGGAGTTTTTGGAATAAAGTATGTATTTTGTGCCGAATGTCTGATAGCTTCTCAAGGTGGCCTTCAGCTTTTCTACTTTGAGAGGATAGCTGTTTACCTCCTCGACAAGCTGCGCAGGCAATCCGGAAAAAGCTTCTTCGGAGCCGTCCTTCAGCCTTACGCCCGCTGATTCGAGCATGGCGTAATACTGCGGAGCACGCTTTTCAAAGTCCTCCCAGCATTTGTCGGGCATAGTTATGCGCACCTTTGAAAAGCCCTTTAGAGCGGCTTCGGCTAAGTCTAAATAATCACCGCATCGGAGCGCATCAAAATAGTCGGCGGCATCGGCTGCCGCACTTTTTTTGTCGGCGGAGGCAAACAGCCATTTCAGCCTGCTTTTGGCAGGGGCAACTTCTGCTGCGGCTTTTTCTATGCTTGCGTGAAAGCCTTCGTTAAGGGCTGTGAGCTCATTTAGATACTCCTGCCGCTCTATTGTCTGATAAAGCTCCTGCAAAAGCTGCGTGGCGGCAGGCGTTTTTTTGTCAACGGAAAGGCGTATGCCGACGCCCTCGGCAACCTCACGAACTATTTTCTGTGTGAGGTCGAATACCTTGTCGGCGGTTTCATCGCCGATGCCCCGTATGTTGTTAATTTGATATTTTGAAAGTCCGGCAAGCTGCTGCATGGTTTCGATGCCTGCACCCTTCAGTGCGCTAATGCGAATGCCCTGCTTATCGCTGTTGAGGCAGTCAACGCTCATCTGACCGAGCACCTCCCCGGATTGCTCGATTTTTACACGTCGGGCCGCATCCTGCAGCTTTTGCATATTAAGACGGTTTTTATCAAGTGCGCCGGCGATGCGGACCGAGACGGAAAAAATGCTTTCGGCATTTCTCTTTGCTGCGGCAAAGTCGGGCGCCTGGATCTTGGAGGATTGTTTCATTTTTGGTTTTAAGCCTTCCGTAATGTTTATTTATATAAATTGTAACAGCAAAAGTGTATGGAATCAATCAAAGCTTTTTGCTGTCGGTAATCCATTTTTCGCAATGCCGTCCGTGGATAAAGGCGACTTCAACGGGGAAAGCTTTACCTATAAAAAAACGGGGTGTTAGCTATGGCGTTGTATAAGGTCGAGATATGCGGAGTTGATACGTCGAAACTGCCGCACATGAGCTCCAAAAAGAGTACGGAGCTTCTAAACCGCATAAAGGAGGGCGACAACGAGGCGAGGGAGGAGTTCATCACGGGAAACCTGCGTCTTGTTCTAAGTGTTATACAGCGGTTTTCAAACAGGGGGGAGCTGGCTGATGATATGTTTCAGGTGGGGTGCATTGGATTGATAAAGGCGATCGACAACTTTGACACGTCGCACGGAGTGAAGTTTTCGACCTATGCCGTTCCGATGATAATCGGTGAATTGAGGCGGTATCTTCGTGACAACAATTCGCTCCGTGTCAGCCGATCTTTAAGGGATACGGCATACAAGGTGCTTCAGATGCGCTCGAAGATGCTGAACGAGAGCGACAGAGAGCCTAAGGTTTCGGAGATAGCAAAGGCACTCGGCATTGACGAAGCCGAGGCGGTACTCGCACTGGATGCCATTCAGGAGCCTGTATCGCTGTTTGAGCCTATATATCATAACGACGGCGATGCGATATTCGTTATGGATCAGGTGTGCGACGAGAAAAGCTCGGAGGAGCGATGGCTCGACGGCATTGCGATCGACTGCGGACTTGACAGGCTGGGCGAAAGGGAGAGGCGCATACTTAAACTGAGATTTTTCGACGGCAAGACGCAAACTGAGGTAGCGGCGGAGATCGGCATAAGTCAGGCGCAGGTATCACGGCTCGAAAAAACTGCCCTCAAAACCATGAGGAAATGGGTGTAAGTCGATTTTGTGCATAAGCGCCCGCATATCATGCGTTGCGGGCGCTGTTTTTTAAAGCATGATTGTTGACTTAATACTGCGCCGCTAATATAATCAGAATATGGATACAGGTAAAAAATCCGCTTTGAATAAGACCATTGACGTGCCGCTTGAACAGTGCGGCTGTTTGCTTGAACGTTGTCTCCGTGAGGAAATGCTTGAAAAGCAGGCTTTAACGCCCGAGGCGTTTATTGATAAAACCGTAATCGGCGACGCCGTTGAGGTTATGAAGAATATGCCAAAGGGCTTTGCGGACCTGATAATCGCCGACCCACCTTATAATTTGAGCAAAAACTTTCACGGGGAGACATTCAAAAAAGCGTCACGGGAGCAATATGCGGAGTTTACGAGAAAATGGTTGGAGGCAGCGGTGCCGCTTTTAAAACCAAACGGCTCTGTATACGTTTGCTCGGATTGGCAGACAAGCCTTGTTATAGAGGCCGTGCTGAGCGACCTTGCAATAATACGCAACCGTATAACCTGGCAGCGTGAGAAGGGACGCGGAGCAGCAAAAAACTGGAAAAACGGCATGGAGGACATTTGGTTCGCCACGCTTTCGGATGAATATACGTTTAACCTTGATGCGGTCAAAATGAGGCGGCGTGTGGTTGCCCCGTACAGGAACAACGGAAGACCGAAGGACTGGGTTGAGAATGACGACGGCAACTTCAGACTGACCTGCCCGTCAAATTTTTGGGATGATATAACCGTGCCGTACTGGTCGATGAAGGAAAACACCGAGCATCCGACCCAAAAGCCCGAAAAGCTTGCTGCGAAGCTGATACTTGCGAGTACCAACGAAAACGACATTGTATTTGACCCATTCCTTGGCTCCGGAACAACGTCGGTCGCGGCGAAGAAGCTGGGGCGGCATTACGTTGGGATAGAGCAAAATGAACTCTATTGCGCATGGGCGCAGCTTCGGCTGGATCGTGCCGATGATGACAAGACGATACAGGGCTATTACAACGGTGTGTTTTATGAGCGAAATACTCCTGTAACACGGAGATGAATAAGAAAACTTCCTGGGAGGTAACTGTATGGATTGGTATGGAGTGAAGGTGCTTGAAAAAATCACGCTTACGGGAGAGGCAAGACCCGTACAAAACGAACCCGTGCTTGACTTTAATACGTTTTATCGTGAAAAGGTCGTGCTTGTAAAAGCCGACAGCGTAAGGGATGCATGGCATAAAACGAAAATAAAGGAATCGGAGCTTGCAAAGGAGCACGGGAGCTTTGTAAACAGGCATGGGCAGACCGTTACCAGAACATATCAGGATATAATTGAGTGTGCAAAGCTGTCCGGCGAGCCCGCAGAGTACAGCGAGGTGTTCTGCACATATTTTGTGGGAATGGACGAGGTATCCGCCGATGAGGTGATATGCGACAGATACAACTCCTGTCCGGGCGAATGGATAGGGCTTATGGAGAAAAATGATTAAATTTGTAAACCTTTTTGGTTGACCTTGAAACAGCGGTGATAATGTTATAAAATAAATACAGTAAAGGAGGCGAGGCACGATGACGGAAAAAGAAAAGACCATGCGATTCAGTCTGGCCGGCGAAAAGCAGTCGGCAAGGGAAATACTTTTAAGTGTGTATCAGTCTATGCGCGAAAAGGGTTATGATGCGGTAAATCAGATAGTCGGATACATTATTTGCGGCGACCCGACCTATATAACCAACTATAACAATGCACGCTATCTTATCGGTCTGTTGGAGCGTGACGAGCTTCTTGAGGAGCTTGTGCGTTCGTATATGGAAAATAACATACCAAAGGATAATGCGCCCGGGGAGTAATTTAATATAATGGACAAGGTTCTTTTGGGGAAAACCGGCATCAGCGTTTCCCGCTTATGCTTCGGCACGCTTACAATGGGGCCGTTTCAGCGCTCACTTTCCGTATCGGAGGGCGCTGCTCTTATGGAGAGGGCGTTTGCAAACGGCGTAAATTTTTTGGATACAGCAGAGATATACGACACATATCCCTATGTGAAGCAGGCACTGAAAATTAAACCGGATGCGGTGGTATCGACCAAATGCTATGCGTACGACAGAGCCACGGCCGAGCGGAGCTTTAAACTCGCCGTCGAGGGGATCGGCAGGGAGTATATCGACATATTCATGCTCCACGAGCAGGAGAGTGAGCATACAATCCGCGGTCACCGTGAGGCGGCGGAATATTTCCTTGAAATGAAGGAAAGGGGCTATATCGGTGCGCTCGGTTTATCCACGCATCACGTTGCCTGCATGAAGGCGGCACAAAAATATCCCGAGTTCGAGGTGCTGTTTGCACTCATAAACAAAAACGGCATCGGAATTGCGGACGGAACGAGCGACGAAATGCTTTCCCAAATCAAGGATGCGCACGCTGTCGGGCGCGGCATAATGGCGATGAAGCCGCTTGGCGGCGGACACCTTATAGCGGACAGAGAGGCGTGCTTTGACTACATTTTGAAGCAGGACTGCATAGACACAGTTGCAATAGGCATGCAGAGCATTGCGGAAGTGGATTATAACTGCGCAGTATTTTCGCGGAAAAAGCCCTCGGAGGAAACTGCGATCGCCACCAAAAGAGCGAGGCGGCGCCTGCTGATACAGGAGTGGTGCGGCGGCTGCGGCAAGTGCGTGCAGGTGTGCAAAAATCATGCGCTCCGGCTTGAAAACGGACGAGCTGTCGTTGATGATGATAAATGCGCTCTGTGCAGTTATTGTGCAAGGGCGTGCCCGCAGTTTACCATAAAGGTTATATAAAGTGCGGAGGGAATATGAGAAGGATTCTATCTATAGACGTTGGTGACAGAAGAATAGGCCTGGCGGTGAGCGACCCGTTGGGGATAACCGCACAGGGCTTGGAAACGTACACCAGAGCCGCCGACGATCCCGAGGCGGATGCGGCGTATATACGAAGCGTTGCGGAACGCTATAAGCCCTGCAAGCTGCTTTTCGGGATGCCGAGAAACATGGACGGTAGCTATGGATTTGCTTCGGAGAAGGTTAAGGCGTTTGCCGAGCTCGTTTTGAACGGCTTTGAAGGAGAGCACGCCTTTTACGATGAGCGCCTTACGACCGTTATGGCGGAAAGCGTATTGAACGAGGCGGGACTGGATTGGAGAAAAAGACGCAAGGTTGTGGATAAGCTTGCTGCGGTGGTTATTTTACAGGGCTATCTTGACGGCGGCGGAAAATAAAAAAACGGAGACGAAAAAATGGAAAACAATAACGAAAAGGTAATACTTCTGGACGAAAACGGCGACGAGAATACGTTCGTTCATGTTCTGACTTTCAAATACGAGGGGGAAAAATACGTTGCCCTCGCTCCCAATGCGGAGGCGGACTCTGAGGAGGAAGAAATCGTCATACTCAGGATAGCCGACGACGGCGGAGAGGATATATATGTCTCCGTCGATAACGAGGTGCTGCTTGAGGAGGTTTTTGACGAGTTTTTAACGTTGATGGAAGAAATCAACGAGGAAAGCGGCGGGGACGAACAATAAAGCGGAGCACCGTGGAGAAATCTACCTTAAATAATTCCTGCGAATGTGTGCAGTATAATTATATGCAGCATGGCAATGTGCCGCATTAGCATATAATTCAGAAGGTGGTGATACCATGAAGCCCGTTACTTTTTTCGCAGGTCTTGCCCTTGGAATGGCGGCCGCAACGGCAATTGTTGCCGGCATTTATCCCGACGTACCGAGAAGGATGATGCGAGACGGAAAGCGTGCGGTAAGATGCACGAAGAAAATGGCACAAAATATGTTCAGA
>JAEDJH010000056.1 GCA_016296415.1 Clostridia bacterium
AAAACCCTTACGCTCACTACGGAAGCGTTTTCGTCGAGGGGAAGCGTCAATGTGAATACGCCGTGATCCGCCCAAGGGGTTTTGCCTGCGAAATCGGCGTCGCATACGGGAAATGCCTCGTACCAGCGGTTTTCCGATCCTGTTTTCACCTCGACATACACACGGAAAAAGTCTTTTGCCTCAAAACAGCCGTATAACTGCGTGCAGCCATTTCTTTGCCGTGAAAAGGCAATGTATTCCACGTCGGTACATTCCACGGGGCAATCGGTTTCCATGCCAAGCATGAACGGTGCGGCGGTGAGCAGATTCGGTATGTTGCGCTCCACGAGCTCGATCATCACAAGGTCATATCCACCGTCGCATAGTGCGGCACTATACGGAAACTCCTTGGAGTAAAGAACCCTGCCCAGGTTGGAGGACAGGAGGGGGAACAGCGCCTCTCCGAACGAATCACGGTAAAGCAGCAGACTGCTTTGTACATTGACGTCGCTTGTCGTGCCGAACGTTGCATCCTGAAGCGGTCTTGCGCCCTCGTCAAGGGTATAGCTGTACGGGATACCGTATTTCGGATAGACAAAGCCACTTTTTGCGGCAGGCAGTATGAAATTGTGCAAATCGCCCGCATAGCCGGTGCCGTCCGCGGGAGTAAGATTTTCGTATGTTTCAAAATCCTCGGTAAGCTGTTCCATTATTGCGTTGTATGCGAGCAATGCGCCGCGCTCGTTCCAGTGCGTATCGTTGTGATAATACAATAGTCCGTCCGACTTTTCCTGCCAAAGCAAGGATGCAAAATCGAGTGTATTCACGCCCTGAACGGCAAGCTCGGCGTATAAAAGCTCCATATTCGATGCTTCACTTCGCTTGCAAATGCGCTCGGGCATATATTCGGGGTATATTGTGTTTTTGTTGGGTGCAACGGAAAATAAAAATTCCGCTCCGCTCTGCTGTGCATATTCACTCATTATGCGAAGCACGGCGGCGCAGTTTCGTATCTCCTGCTCGCTCAGTCTGCTCTTGCCCGTGTAGTCATCCAACGTTTTGTCGAAGAACAGGAAGCCTTCCCTGCCGACTATGACCTTCTCGTTCAGCGTATCTCCAAACAAATTAAGGGTGAAGGAATGAAAGATGGTGACGAGCTCGTCCCTGAAGCCGAAATGATCCTCCCACCAAGCGTCAAAATGCGCAGGAAAGTCCGAATTTAATCCATCCCTGTTTATCAGCTCGGGCTCCCTTGCAAGGGGACGGTTTTCGACGTTGCGCGGCTGATAGCCAATCATGCCTGCGGCAACGGGCGCAAGGCATATAAGCATTATCAGCGCAATAAATCCGATAAAAAAGCCTTTTTTCATAAAAACCTCCCTTTGTCAGAATCTGAAGTAGATGAACGGGTTGTAGCTTGCGGTGGACAGGCATGAAACGCAAAGGCAAAGAAGTGCCAACGCTGCAATGTAGATGAGCGAAGACAGCCCTTCATGCTTTGCCGTGAGTCTCTCTCCGAGCCTGTGTGCGGCAGGGGTGCACGCAAAAACGGCACAAAGCAGAGCGGTTATGCACAGCGGCGTCAGCAGTATGCCGAGCTCCGTAACGCTGCTTTGTGAAAAGCTCCATCCCGCAAACATATTGCTTATCATGCTCCATGCGGTCGGGAGCGTTTCGGCACGGAACAGCACGAAACCGACGGTCACGGCGAGGAGCGTGTAAATATGCCTTAAAGCCTTCGGCCACTTGCTTGGTTTTAGTATGCCGTAGCTTTCGAGCATCAAAAAGCCGCCGTGATACAGACCCCACAGCGCAAAGTTCCAGCTTGCGCCGTGCCAAAGTCCCGTGAGCAAAAATACCGTCAGCTTGTTGATACCCGTTCGGAACTTGCCCCTGCGGTTTCCGCCGAGTGGGATATATACGTACTCTTTGAACCATGTGGAAAGCGATATATGCCAGCGCCGCCAAAAGTCCTGCATCGAGGAGGCAATATAGGGATAATTGAAGTTTTCCCTGAACGTAAAGCCAAACGTCCGCCCGAGGCCGATCGCCATGTCCGAATAGCCGGAGAAGTCAAAGTAAATTTGGAAAAGATATGCCGCCGCCCCGAGCCATGCTATGGGGGCGTTCACCGTCGAGGCGTCAAGCGCATAGACCCTGTCTGCGGTAATTGCGAGGGTATTTGCAATGAGTACCTTTTTGGCGAGTCCGAAGCAAAAACGCCTCAAGCCCTCAGCAGTATCCCTTAGGGTTATGCTGCGGCTGTCGATCTGCTCTGCCACATCATGGTAGCGTACTATCGGACCGGCGATAAGCTGCGGAAAAAGCGAAATGTACAAAAGTACCTTGAAATAGCTTTTTGCGACCTGTGCATCGCCCCTGTAAACGTCCAAAACATAGCTCAATGCTTGAAACGTGAAAAATGAGATCCCTACGGGAAGCGGTATTTGGGGTGCAGAAACTGCTATGCCCGTTATGCCTGAGAAGGCATCGGTCAAAAAAGCGGCATACTTAAACAGCGCCAGGCTTGCTATGCTCCAAACGACGGCAATCGCCGCCATAAGCTTTCTGCGCTTGGATGAGGCATTTTCGGACGCCATGCCGAGGGCGCAGAGCCAGCATATGAGGGTCGTAAGCGCCATCAGCAGTACATACCGAGGCTCGCCCCACGCATAGAACAGGATGGAGGCGACAAGCAAAAGGACGTTCGATGCCTTTACATAACGCCTCAGCAGCAGGTTAAGTATAAAAACCGCCGGCAAAAACAAAAATATAAACGTTGGAGAGCTGAATACCATATCAATAGCTTGGCGAGTAGATATAGATGCAGGTCACCGTATCGGAGGAATATTCAAACTGTATCCTTTCCGAATGAATATCGTTCTGATCGCCGCTTACCGAGTAGGTGAGGTATCCGTCATCGAACCAGCCGTCGCCGTAGAGCGCCTTGACCGAGTCCAGACTGTCGCCTATTTTTGCGCCTCGGAGGGTGGAGTGGTTGTACCCGGTGATGGTTATCATCTCGATTATATCCTTGCCGTCCACGGGAACGGTGCTTACGGTTATACCGTCATACTCATAGGTCTTGTCCTGCCCGTCATATACACAGCTTACGACCTCGCTGTAATTGAAGTCATCGCCGAGTGCGGCGATAAGCGAAGCCGCATCTTCCCTCAAACGGTAGATCTCGCCCTGTATCTCTATGCCGAGGTCTTTTTCGTCAAACGATTCGCTCAAACCGCTGTCCACCGGGGCGCAGGCGGCGAACAAAAGGCAGAACATCAGGCAAAACGCAGCGCCTTTAATTGCAAAACCGAGTTTTTTCATTTTTTAGTCCTCCTGTTTGGGAAGCATCGTAAGACCTCCCAGATTTATATCCGTTGTCATAAATTTCTTTGAGTTTGTATCCGCATAATGCCACCATTCCGACTGAATGCTGTTGAAGCCGCATTTTTTCATCACTGCGGTGATATAGTCAACGTTTGCGCGTGCGGTTTCCGTCCATGTTTTGCACTTGCGTCCGGATTCTTCGGTGAAGGTGTGCATCGGCGTCGGGGTTTCTATTTCCTCGCCGGTGGCGTCGATTATCAGTGACATATCAATGGCACAGCCTCTGTTGTGGTTACTGGCGGTGGTGTCGGGGTTTGCTATCCAATGCTTGTTTTGGACGATATCGAATAAAATGCGCTGAACGCTTCTTGGACGGTAAGCGTCGTAAACCTTGAGCGTGTAGCCGTCCGCCTTAAAGATCTCGTATGCCTTCATCAGCTTTTCAACGGTGCTTTTTTGCATCAGCGGTATTGCAAGAGGATAGAGGGGGCCTCCCGTAATGTTTCGTTCGGTGGCAAAAAGCAGCTCGTATTCGGCATCGGGCAGATACAAACGCATATCGACAAGCTCGTTTTTTACCATGACGGGCGTTACGCCATCGGACTCAAACACCAACTCGCCCGTGGGAATGTCACGTTTTTGAGCGGTTTCCTCCCTTAGATAGGCGTAAAGAACGGTGTCGATGGGAACGAGAAAGTCACTGTAGCAATATACCTCCTTGCCGTCCTCAAGGCGCAGCTTGGTAAAATCGCCCTCCTCGCCAAGATATATGCCCGGGGTTTCAAAGCCTATTTCGCAAACGATATTGTCATCGCTGGCCGTGCTCGGAGAAGTGCGGCAGTTGAGGGAATGCACCCTCGATTTGTAATAGACCGGCTCCGGCGTAGGCTCGGGGGATGGGGTGGGAACAAACACCGTCGGTCTCATAGTGACAGGAGTCGTGGGGGAGGGAGTAACGGTTATTTCGATGCCGCTGTCATCGCTTACGGGCGGCTCGTTCGGCTGAACGGGTGCGCCGCAGGCGCAAAGCAGGGCTGCAACCGCAGCTAAAGCCAATGCGGCGGCTCTTTTTACGGCTTCAAATGCCTTTGTTTTGCAAGTTATCTTCATTGCTCAGTCGTGTACCCTTCTGCTAAAAGCGTTTCATAGTCCGTGGGGTCTATACGCAGACCGTTGCGGCTCGGCACGTCGGGGCTTGTCGTTCCCTTAGGGGAGCCGTTCACTATCTCAAGTATCGTTCCCTTGGGACAGTGTTCAAATATAAACTTTGCCGCCTCCGTAACCATTCTCAGACAGCCGCCCGTGGAGGCAAGACCGATGCCCTTTTCACCGTCATAGTATTTGGGCCAAAGCTGTGTCGGGTCACAGTCGCCGTATAACGGGGCGTGTATATACAGCTTGCCTTCGTACTTGGTTGCATACTGTGTGGTACTGCCCTTGGGAAATACATGCCATCTTTCACGGCCGCCTGAAGAACCGAGTACAAATTTGCCGGCAGGCGTCTTGTTTCCGCCGTGCGCTATTCGATATGTGCGAAATACATTGGTATATTCGCCCTGCTCGTCTTTTGTGTATATTGTCAGGGTGAACGAGCCTTTTTCGACATAAAGATAGTAAGGCGAACTGTTGTCAAGCACCTGCGTCGGCTTTGGCGTCGGCTTGGGCGTCGGCTTGGGAGTAGGCTTGGGTGTGGGTTTTGGGGTTGGCTTTGCCTCGGGAGTAGGTTCCGGTGTAGACGTTGCCACCTGTGTAGGTTCAGGTGTAGGCGTGACCAAAGGGGCAGATGTTGAATAGGGGGTCGGCATCGGTGGGGAATCGGGCGTGGGCTCCGTGGTGATCTCGACCGTGGGAGAGGCAGAGATTGTTCCGCCGATCTCAGCATCGTCAACCGCAGGCAGCTCGCTTGAATAAACCGCCCGGCCGCAGGCGCAGAGCATCACCGTGAGTATTACCACGGATAATGCCGTCGCACGCTTAAGTGCATCAAAAAAATTTTTTTTACAATTATTCACCTGTCATGTACCCTTCTGCTATAAGCGTTTCGTAGTCCGTGGGGTCTATACGCAGACCGTTGCGGCTCGGCACGTCGGGGCTTGTTGTTCCCCTCGGGGAGCCGTTCACTATCTCAAGTATCGTGCCCTCGGGACAGTTTTCGAATATAAACTTTGCCGCTTCCGTAACCATCCTCAGACAGCCGCCCGTGGAGGCAAGACCGATGCCCTTTTCGCCGTTGTAGTATTTGGGCCAAAGCTGTGTCGGATCGCTCGTGCCGTACAGCGGAGAATGTAGAAACAGCTTGCCTTCGTAGCGTGTAGCGTACTGCACCGTGCCGCCGTTCGGAAAATCATGCCAGCGTTCCCGCTTTTCGGGAGGACCGAGCACAAATATGCCGGCAGGGGTTTTGTTTCCGCCGTGGGCGATGCGGTAGGCGCTGTGTACCTTCGTGTATTCGCCTTCCTCATCCTTTTCGTATATCGTAAGGGTAAACGAGCCTTTTTCCACATAGAGATAATAGGGCGGACGTGTGTCGGGAGTAGGCTCAGGCGTGGGTTCGGGCGTGGGCTCCAAAGTAGGCGTGGGTGCTGCGGTAGTAACGACGGGTGAAGGCGTTGATACCTGAATGGGTATTTCAACCTCCGGCTCCTGAATGGGCACCGATGCACAGCCCGCTGCCCCAAGCATGAAAAACAGCATCGTGAGAGCACCGAATCTTATGAACTTCACGGAAATTTTCCTCCAAATTATCGCACTTTGTGATATTATACCGCACATAGGCCGATTTTGCCACCCCGTAACAAATTATTTACTTTAATTAAAATGCGGCGGCATTCAATATGAGTGTTGCAAAGTTGTCCGAAAACGGATAAAGTAATAGTATGAAATATATTGAGTTTTTACAAAATACTTCGACGCAGGCGATAGGCTCAAGCTGGCTCCCCATGACAAAGGGCGAACTTGATGAGCTTGGGATAGGCACGCTCGATTTTGTGCTGGTCACAGGCGATGCTTATATCGATCATCCCTCCTTCGGGGCGGCCATAATCGGACGCACTTTGCAGGCGGCAGGCTATACTGTCGGGATAATCGCACAGCCGGACTGGCACGGCAAGGAGGACTTTATGCGCCTTGGCAGACCGAGGCTCGGCTTTCTTGTCACGGCGGGCAATCTCGATTCGATGGTAAACCACTACACCTCGGCGAAAAAACGCCGCAGCGAGGACAGCTATTCCCCCGGAGGCAAGGCGGGCTTTCGCCCCGACCGGGCGACCGTGGTTTACTGCAACAGGATAAAGGAAGCATATCGAAATATTCCGATAATAATCGGCGGCATAGAGGCAAGCCTCCGCAGGTTTGCCCATTATGACTATTGGGACGATTGCGTGAGGAACAGCATACTTATCGATTCCGGTGCGGATCTTCTCATATACAGCATGGGCGAGCGAGCCGTTATCCGTGCTGCGGAGGCGCTTGACGGGGGCTTAAAGCCGTCCGAAATAACGTATATCGCCGGCACCTGCTATACCTGCGCTGCAAAAGAGAAGGCGTATGACTGCATTGAACTGCCGAGCCTTGAGGAGATAAAGGCGGATAAGCGTATCTATGCAAAAGCGTTTATGATGCAGCAGCAAAATCAGGATGCCATCAGCGGTAAAAGGCTCGTTCAAAAGCACGGGCAGAAATATCTCGTTGCAAATCCGCCGGCTATGCCTCTGACAACAGAGGAACTGGACGCCGTTTACGAGCTGCCCTACACAAGGAAGCCGCATCCGTCGTATAAAGAACACATTCCCGCGCTCGACGAGGTGGAGTTTTCGCTCGTTTCGTGCCGAGGCTGCTTCGGCGGCTGTTCATTCTGCGCATTGACGATGCATCAAGGACGCAGAATACAGGTGAGGAGCCACGCTTCGCTTGAAAGGGAGGCAAGAATACTCACAAAGCTCCCCAATTTCAAGGGATATATACACGATGTCGGAGGAGCAACGGCCAATTTCAGACAGACCGCCTGTAAAAAGCAGCTGAAGGACGGTGTATGCGCCTCAAGGCAATGCCTCGGAAATGATCCGTGCAAAAATCTTGAGGTGTCGCATGAGGACTACGTTAAACTGCTAAGGCGCCTGAGGGGAATAGACGGGGTAAAGAAGGTGTTTGTACGCTCTGGCATACGGTATGATTACGTTATGTACGACAAAAGCGACGCCTTCCTGCGTGAGCTTATACTCCATCACGTCAGCGGGCAGCTTAAGGTTGCGCCCGAGCACGTGGACGATCGGGTTCTCGATGCGATGGGAAAGCCGCATTCTGAGCTTTATGACAGATTTGTACAAAAATATGCCGCAATAAACAAGAGTCTGGGCCTGAAGCAATATGTCATACCATATCTCATGTCCTCGCACCCGGGAAGCGATATTCATGCCGCAATAAGGCTTGCCGAATACCTGAAGCGCACGGGGCAGCACATAGAGCAGGTGCAGGATTTTTATCCGACGCCCGGCACCGTTTCCACAACCATGTACTACACGGGGCTTGATCCTCGCACGATGAAGCCCATTTATGTGCCGAAAACCGCCGAGGAAAAGGCGATGCAGCGTGCCCTTATACAGTATTACCTGCCAAAATGCCGCCCCCTCGTCATGAAAGCACTGAAAAAAGCGGACAGGGAGGACCTTATAGGTTATGGCAAAAACTGCCTGATACCGCCGTTTGGCAGCGAACGTACCGACAAAAAGAACGCTTCTGACGGAAAAGCAAAGCGCACGGGAGCAAAAAAACCGGCGGCGAACAGGCGTAATGCCGATGTTAAGCGGGGGAGGCGCAGGAAATGAACTACAATGACTTCCTGCGTGCCGTTTCCCAAAAAGAGGTAACGGGCGCATACATACTCCACGGGCAGGAGGAGTTTACCAAAAACAGGGCGATTGAAAAACTTACCCAGCTGCTCAATCCGAATATGCGTGCCGTCAATCTTCAAAGCTATGAGAAAACAGGTGCGGAGGAGCTGATCAACGCCTGCGAAACCATGCCCTTTTTTGACCGCCTGAGGCTTATAATCGTACAAACTGTTCCCGACGGCGATGAGGCTCGGCGCATACTCGACTTTTTGGACACTATGCCCGAATCCACACTGCTGATATTCCTCATCCGGGGAAAATACGAACAGTCGCCCTCACGTGCGAAGAAAACCCGGGGCTCGGCGGAGAAAACCGAAAGATCGAAGGTGAATTTCTTTTCGGAGCTTGAAAAGACGGACAGGTGCGTGGAGTTTACCGTACTGACCCGCACGGAGCTTGTCAAGTGGGTATGCCGTGAGGTGAAAAACAGCGGCTGTACGATTCTGCCGGAGGTCGCAGATGCGTTCATACAGCGAGTCGGAAACGACCTGACCTACGTTTCTAATGAGCTTAAAAAGGCGATAGACTATGTCGGATACGGTTCGGGAAACGCCGTGTCGATTGATGCAATAGGCGCATGCGTAAGCGTGAAAACGGAATACAGGGTATTCGATATGATGGATGCGTTCATCCTGGGCAAGCCCGGGGAGGGGCTGACAGCGCTCAATACCATGATAAAGGACGGCACGGAGATAGGTGCGGTTTCCGGCTACATTTCGGGACGGCTGAAGCTCATGCTTTCGGCAAGGCTTCTTATAGATGACGGCGTGCCGAGGACGGCTGCGGTCAGGCAGCTTGGTGGAAATGAGTACGCCACGGGCAAAGCCTTCGATGCGGCAAAGCATTTTTCCGACGATGCGCTCAGGGCGGCGGTAATTGAGTTTTCAACGCAAAGATATAATCTCGTAAACGGCATAATGTCGGAACAGGATGCCCTTGAGCTTGCGATTTTCAAGCATCTTGTGCGTGAGAAAAAGAGGTAATTTAAAAAATCGGCGCACATATTTTATGTAAAATAAAAAGGGTGGTAAAAATCCGACGGATATGATATAATAACATTTGTGACTGCCCGCATATATGCGGAGTTGAGATCGATACGGGGGCGTACATGGTTTCGACGGGGATCGCGGGGGCAGGATAAGCGAGCCGAAGCCCCGAGCTTCGATAAAATCGGGAAAAACAAAATTTAACTGGCGAATCTAATTTCGTACCCGTAGCTGCCTAACGCGCAGCTGCCGTCCGCCCACAGCTGCCCACGACTGTGGATACGGGCGTGATCAATGTGGGGAACCAACCTGCGTAAGCTTTGCCGCAGGCGGGATCTGATGAAGCTACCGAAGTTATAAGCCTGCTTATGGGCGTATAACGGAGGGAACGTCAAAACATAAGCTACGCTCGTAGAAAGTGCTGCTGATGGGTTTTCGGACAGGGGTTCGACTCCCCTCGCCTCCACCA
>JAEDJH010000057.1 GCA_016296415.1 Clostridia bacterium
CTTCGGCGGCGACGGCTGGGCATACGACATCGGCTACGGCGGACTCGACCACGTTCTTGCAATGGACGAGGATGTAAACGTTCTCGTTATGGATACCGAGGTATATTCCAACACCGGCGGACAGTCCAGCAAGGCGACCCCCACCGGCTCCGTTGCGAAGTTTGCCGCAGCGGGCAAGCGCACCAAGAAGAAGGACCTCGGCATGATGGCGATGAGCTACGGCTACGTCTATGTTGCAAAGGTATGTATGGGCGCCGACCAGAACCAGCTTATAAAGGCGATCACCGAGGCGGAAGCCTACAAGGGACCGTCGCTCATAATCGCATACGCACCCTGCATTAACCACGGCATCAACATGGGCAAGTCGCAGGAAGAGGCGAAGAAGGCCGTCGAAGCAGGCTACTGGCCGCTTTACAGGTACAACCCCGATCTGGCGGATCAGGGCAAGAACCCCTTCACCCTTGACAGCAAGGAAGCCAAGTCCAGCTACCGCGACTTCATACTCGGCGAGGTGCGCTACGCAACGCTCCAGCGCCAGTTCCCCGAGGTTGCCGAGGAGCTGTTCGAGCGCTCCGAGCAGGAGGCAAAGGACAAGTACGAGTACTATAAGAAGCTCAACGATATGTAATGTTTAAAGGGAGTTTAATCTCCTGAGAAGCGGCGGTTCACCCAAGCGGTGAGCCGCTGTTTTATTCGGTAAAAGTTGGGTTGGCGGAGGATTGGTTTGTGGAGAGAGGTGCTTTGCGGCCAACCCAGTCGCTTTTCGGGTGCAGCTGCGTCCCGCCCACCCACCCCTTTTTTGCAGGGGCTGCCGCCCCTGCCGGGGTTTTGGGGTAAAAATCCCCTCGTTTTCACCACCCGTTCACAAACGGCGTTTGCCAATTCCCGAAATACATGATAAACTGGTATGAATGGGAAATTATGTTCAACACCCGGGCGGAAAACCCATGAACGGGTGAAAGGAGATATAAATGAGCTTTATCGACACCCTGCTCGGCAACTCGAGCGCAAGCAAGCTGAAAAAAATACGCCCCATCGTGGACAGGATAAACGCACTGGAGCCTTCGGTAAAGGCGCTGTCCGACAGGGAGCTTCGGCAAAAGACGGAGGAGTTCAAGACCCGCCATGCAAACGGCGAAAGCCTTGACAAGCTGCTTCCGGAGGCGTTTGCCGTCGTCAGGGAGGCGGCGGTCAGGACCGTCGGGATGCGGCATTTTGACGTGCAGCTCATCGGCGGCATAATACTGCATCAGGGCAGGATAGCCGAGATGAAAACGGGCGAGGGCAAAACGCTTGTCGCAACGCTTCCGGCATATCTGAACGCATTGACGGGAAAGGGCGTTCACGTCGTCACCGTGAACGACTATCTTGCAAAGCGAGATGCCGAGTGGATGGGCAAGATACACCGCTTTTTGGGGCTTACGGTCGGCTGTGTCGTCCGTGAGCTTGAGCCGGAGGAGCGCAGGGAGGCATACCGCTGCGACATAGTTTACGGAACGAATAACGAGTTCGGCTTTGACTACCTCAGGGACAACATGGTCGTTTACCGTGACGCCATGGTACAGCGTGAGCTTAACTATGCCATCGTGGACGAGGTGGACTCCATTTTGATAGACGAGGCGAGGACGCCGCTTATCATCTCGGGCAGGGGCGAGGAATCCACCGATATGTACACACGGACGAACCGCTTTGTCAGCAAGCTTGAAAGGGGCGCAAACGTCGAAAAACGCTCACGCACCGAGATGCTCCTTGAGGGTGAGGCGCAGCCCGAAAGCGGCGACTACATGGTGGATATAAAGGCGAGGACGGCGGCGCTCACCACGCAGGGCATGAACAAGGCGGAGCAGTATTTCGGTCTTGACGATATAACCGACCCGATAAATTCCGAGGTGAACCACCATATCATACAGGCGCTCAAGGCGCACGCCCTTTTCACGAGGGATAAGGACTACGTCGTGCAGGACGGGCAGGTGCTTATCGTTGACGAGTTCACGGGCAGGCTCATGATAGGCAGACGCTATTCGGACGGACTGCATCAGGCGCTTGAGGCGAAGGAGGGCGTGAAGGTTGAACGGGAGAACAAGACCCTTGCGACCATCACCTTCCAAAACTACTTCAGAATGTACGGAAAGCTTGCCGGAATGACCGGAACGGCAAAGACCGAGGAGGCGGAGTTCCAGGGCATATACAACCTTGACGTCGTTGAGATACCAACGAACAGACCGCTTATAAGAAAGGACAATAACGACGTTATCTATTCCACGGAGATGGGAAAATTCCGTGCGGTCGTCGAGTCCATCGTCCAAATACACGCCACGGGACAGCCGCTGCTTGTGGGTACAATATCCGTTGAAAAGAGCGAGCTGCTTTCGGAAATGCTAAAGCGCAGGGGCGTGAAGCATGAGGTGCTGAACGCAAAGCATCATAAGCGTGAGGCGGAGATCGTCGCACAGGCGGGCAAGCTTGGCAACGTTACCATCGCCACGAACATGGCGGGACGAGGCACGGACATACTGCTCGGCGGCAACCCCGACTTCCTTGCAAGGCAGGAGCTTTTGAGGGGCGGCATGGACGAAAGGCTTATCGAGGAGGCGACGGGTCATGCCGAAACAGAGGACGAGGAGGTGCTTTCGGCACGTCAGAGCTACCGTGAGGCATACGAGCGCCACAGGAAAAAGACCGACGCCGAGCATGATGAGGTCGTTGCAAGGGGCGGACTGTACATAATCGGTACGGAGCGCCACGAATCGAGGCGTATAGATAACCAGCTCAGGGGGCGCGCCGGACGACAGGGCGACCCGGGCACAACGTGCTTTTTCGTTTCGCTTGAGGATGAGCTGATGCAGCGCTTCGGTGCGGACAGGGTAAAGGGGCTTATGATGAAGCTTTCCCCGAACGACGACATACCCATGGACGTCAAGATACTCAGCAAGCAGATAGAGGGCGCACAAAAGCGTGTGGAGCAGTACAATTTCGACATAAGAAAGAACGTATTGCAGTATGACGACGTAATGAACCGCCAGCGTGAGATAATCTACGGGCAGAGGCGAAGCGTGCTGATGGGCGAGGATATATCCGCCTCCGTGATGCAGATGCTCGACGAGGCGCTGAACATCCGCCTCGATACCTTTGCCGGCGAGGGCGTGAGTGCGGACGAGTGGGACTATGAGGGGCTTGTAAAGTCGGTGGAGGAGCTTACCGCCGTAAGGCTCGATCAAAAACGCCTGCTCGAGTATGCCGGCAAAAGAAATGCCCTTGCCGAATATGTCACGAACGAGATCCACGCCGCATACGGCAAAAAGGCGGAGGAGTTTGCCGCCGTCAATATCGACATTCGTGAGGTGGAGCGCATAAGGCTTCTGCGGGCGGTAGATACGCATTGGATGGACCATATCGACGCAATGGCGGATCTCAGGCAGGGCATAGGGCTTCGTGCCATCGCCAACCACGACCCCGTTGTGGAATACAGAAACGTGGGATTCGATATGTTTGACGAGATGGTTGCCGGCATAAGGGAGCTTACCGTCAGAACGCTCATGCACACCACCGTGAATGTAGCACCCGTGCAGAGGGAGCAGGTGGCAAAGCCCATCGAGCCGGGTGCGGCGGCGGGCAGGCAGCCCAAGCGCAGCGATAAAAAGGCGGGTCCCAACGACCCCTGCCCCTGCGGAAGCGGCAAAAAGTACAAAAAGTGCTGCGGCAGACCCACGGCATAGCTTGCATAAAGGCCCGTTTCGGTGTAAAATAAACGGGTTTTTGGAATAATCAAAATAAAAAGCTTTTGGAAGGAAGTGAGAAAATGATTCAGTTGGACGAATACCGTCAGCAGCTTGCTGCAACCATTGAAACATTGAACAAGGCAGGTGAATCCCTTTGACATCGCCGGATTAAGGCATGAAAGGGATGAGCTCGAACAGAAAATGTCGGTTGACGGCTTCTGGGATGATGTGGAAAACGCAAACAAGGTCAATCAGCGCATAAAGGTGCTGATTGCGAAGATAGAAAAATACGAAAAGCTGATCGCACGCGGCGATGACCTGCTTACGCTGATAGAGCTTGCGGACGAGGAGGAGGACGAGTCCATGGTTCCCGAGGTGCAGGCGGAGTACGAGGCGTTTTCGGAGGCTGTCGAGGCGCTGAAGCTTGAAACGCTGCTCAAGGGCGCATACGATTCCGCCGACTGCGTGCTTTCGCTCCATGCCGGTGCGGGCGGAACCGAGGCACAGGACTGGGTGAGCCTGCTCTACCGTATGTACACAAGATACTGCGAACGAAAGGGCTATACCGTCAGGGTGCTGGATATGCTCGACGGCGACGAAGCCGGAATAAAGAGCGTAACCTTCGAGGTAGTCGGCGACAACGCATACGGCTATCTCAAAGCGGAAAAGGGCGTTCACAGGCTCGTCAGGATAAGCCCGTTCGACTCGTCGGGCAGGCGGCACACGTCGTTTGCATCGCTTGACGTCACGCCCATTTTCGACGACGACTCGGACAGCATAAAGCTTGACCCCGACGAAATGCGCATCGACACCTACCGTTCGGGCGGCGCAGGCGGACAGAACGTCAACAAGGTCAGCTCGGCAATCCGCATAACGCACCTTCCCACGGGAATAGTTGTGCAGTGCCAGAACGAGCG
This sequence comes from Clostridia bacterium, assembly GCA_016296415.1. Taxonomy (GTDB): domain Bacteria; phylum Bacillota; class Clostridia; order Christensenellales; family CAG-138; genus JAEDJH01. The sequence goes on from JAEDJH010000057.1 coordinate 4,637, forward strand.
CAGCCAGCTTCAGAATAAGGAGATGGCAATGAGGATGCTCAAGGGCAAGCTGATGGAGCTGAAGGAGCGTGAGCGCCTTGAGCAGATGGCCCAGATAAAGGGCGAAATGAAAAAGATAGAGTGGGGCAGCCAGATACGCTCGTACGTGTTCCAGCCCTACACGCTCGTCAAGGACCATCGCACAAACGTCGAAAACGGCAATATACAGGCGGTAATGGACGGCGCACTCGACCCGTTCATAAACGCCTACCTGGTGCAGAACTGATAAGCGATGAATAAAAGCCCCTCCTGCAAAGAAGCGGGAGGGGGTTTTTGTGTTTGGCATATATCCCGTGCCGCCCTACACACCATTAGAGGCGGAGGGCTTGATATGCGGCGGCTTTTTTGAAACGGGGCGTGAGGGATTATCGGAACAGGCGGTTTTTCTCACCCGTTGCACGGATGTGGTCAAGCTCGCCCGAGTTGCTGAAAACATAGTCGTATATCAGCGTGGGCGATATTATGCTGAAGGCGGACGTTGCGGGGGAATAAGTCGATTCGCCCTCGATGACCTCCACCTTCCAAAGCAGCCCTCCGTCATCGGTAAGGTCGAGTGACTTGCCCAATGCGCCCTCCACGCTGTAAAACTCATGCGGCTTGCCCGTTTCCCTGTCGAATACCAAAAGTACGGCGGTGTAGTTTTTACGCATAAGTTCCGTCAATTCATCGCCCGGAAATTCGGCTTTTCCGCCGGCATGTACTTCGTCGAGCACGGGACGTATCTCGTCAAAATAGCTGCCGCTTTGGGAATTGCTCCCTGTGCTGACGCTGTAGCCGCTCAAATACACGCTGCCGTTGTATTCCGCTATACCGTTTATGATGCAGCGCCTGCCGTCCATGTCGTAGCTTAACGTATCCGAAAGGCTTCCGTCGGGCGAAATATATGCCACCTGTCCGCCGGAGAAGCCGCCTGCCAGGCAGATGAGATAGCCCCCCTCGAGCCTTGCGGCAATGCGTACTCTGCCGTAATGATATTCGTATTTATTGACAGAGAGCGTTTCGCCGCTGCCGTCCAGCTCGGTTACGCAGATATATTTTGAATCGCCCATGCTGAACAGCGTCACACCTTCGGAGTCCATTACGGCACAGGTCACCTGCTCCCTTTTAAAACCGTTGTACACCGGTTTTTCCCAAACAATATTTCCATATTCGTCTATAAGCGCCGCCCATCCGTTTGAGCTTGTGCTGCCTATGTCGCCGCCGCAAAGCATACCGAAAACCAGGGCGTCGCTGCCGTATTCCGTATGCGAAATAACGACACGATTTTTTGGAAGGTTTATTTTGTAAATCTCCTCGCCGTCGATATACTTTTCAACGGTATATCGCTCGCCGCTTGAGGCGTTTGGGTCGATGGGGTAATATTTGTACAGCACGCCCGCCGTCTCCTTGGGCACGCCGAACTGCCTGTTCCAAAGCTCCTTCAAATCGTTGGGAGTCGGCCGCCCATACACGACCTCATAGCCGTACACCTCATGTATGATTATTTCGGAGGTCGCTTCAAGACTGAAACTGCCGGAGGTTATGTCCTTATGCACCTGCCTGAGCTCGGCTCTCGAAAGCCCCTCGGTCTCCAAACCGTGTTCGTTGAAAAAACGCACCGCCTTTTGGTGCTCTATCTCGTCTATTGTGCAGGCGGTAACGAATATCAGCACAAAAAATGCGGCGGCCGCAATGATGGGTAACAGCCTGCGCCTTTGGGATGGGCGCCTTTTAGCACCGTAATTTCGTTCAGGTATCGTGCAGCCGTCCAGCATGGCTCCTTTTTCGGGAAGCTCCATGTTGTCAAGCTGCTTTAAAACAGCCTTTATTTCTCTTTTTTTCATGAATCAAATGCCCCCTTCTCCATGATTATTGTCCGATATCCGCCATATATATGCGTTTAAGCTTCTTGAGAGCACGCCGATAGCGCTTTTGGGCACAGGCGGGGCTTACGCCCGTCACCTTTGCTGTTTCGGAGTTTGTAAGGTCGGCGTACAGCCTTAATGCCACGGTTTGCCGCTCCTCGTCGGACAGCCGCCCGAGCATCGCCGCTACCGCTGCCTGCGAAATTGCTTCCGCTTCGGGATTTGTCTCGTGTGCGTGTGAGGATAAGCCGCATAAATCCGTATTCTCGACGGGATCGAATTTTTTTCTCCGATCGACTATATCGAGTGCGGCGTGACGTGCGATCGTGAACAAGTATGCCCATGCGCCGTTTTGACTTTTGTAATCCGGAGAGTAGCGGCATATACGCAGCATCGCATTGTGCAGAGCGTCCTCCGCATCCTCCCTGTTGCCGGTTATAAGGTAGCATACGGAATACAGACGCCTCGCCGAAAGCTCATATACGGCTTCGAGACTGTCGGCGTCGCCGCTTCCGAGGGATATAAGAGCTCTGTCCAATGCCCTCTTGGTTTTAATATCGTTCATACTGTGCTCCTTTTGAGGATGCTTACCGCTTTTCCAACCTCTGCAATATAAACCGTTCGACAGGCGGCTTTTCGGACACATATAACAAAAAACTGCGCCGTTTTACCCGAAGGCTTTGCGACGCAGTGCGGGGACGCTTTGATTACTTGTCCAGACCGTAGAGCTTTGTGAATTTATCCGTCAGATAATCCACGTAGTAGTTTGCGTCAAACGGCTCGCCGCAGCAGATAAGCATCAGCTCGTCGGGCTTTTTGAGTCCGCCGTATTTGTAGATGTGCTCCGTAAGCCATTCGACGATGGGCTTCAAATTGCCCTCGGCTATCAGCTTTTCGGCGTCAAGCTCCTTCTTCATGTGGTGATAGATCTGCGCTGCGTATGCGCTTCCGATCGCATAGGAGGGGAAGTAGCCGAGCATACCGCCGCTCCAATGGCTGTCCTGAAGCACGCCCTGGGTGTCGTTCGGCACATCTACGCCGAGGTATTCCTTGTACAGCCTGTTCCAAAGCTCCGGAAGCTCCTTCGTGGTGACGCTGCCGTTGAAAAGCATCTTCTCGATCTCGTAGCGTATCATAACGTGAATGGGGTAGGTCAGCTCGTCCGCCTCCGTCCTTATCAGCGAAGGCTCGCTCTTGTTGACCGCCCTGTACATCATCTCGGCGGTGACGTCCTTGAGCTGCTCGGGGAAAATCTCCTTCATGCGGGGCATTATCGCCTCGATGAAGCCCTGCGAGCGTCCGACTATGTTTTCAAAGAAGCGGGACTGCGCCTCGTGCATACCCATGGTGGTGCCGCCGCTGAGGGGCGAGTCGAGAAGCTCGTCGCCGGGGTTAAGCTCATACAGCGCATGACCGCCCTCATGGATGACGCTGTACATGGAGCTTGCGAGTGCATTTTCGTGATAGTGCGTGGTGATTCTTACGTCCTTTTTGGTGAAGCTCGTCGTGAACGGATGCTCCGTTTCGCCTATGCAGCAGAAATTCCTGTCGATGCCGAGCACCTCCATGAGATAGTCGGAGAATATGCGCTGGTCGGCAACAGGATAGCGGCGGCTGAGGAAGCTGTCGTCAAGCTGCTTTTTCTCACACACGGCATGGATGACCGGCACGAGCTTTTCCTTGAGCAGTCCGAAAAACCTGTCCAGAACCTCGATGGAAAGCCCCTTTTCGTATCTGTCGAGAAGCACGTCGTATGCGGGCTTGTCGGGATTTTCGTATTGGGCGAACTTTTTCTGCATGGCAACTACCTTGCTGAGAAGCGGCTCGAAGGAGGCGTAGTCGTTTTCGTTCTTCGCCCTGTGCCATGCGTACTGCGCCTCGTTGGAGATGCGGCTGTATTCGATATACTCCTCCATCGGTATGAGCTTTGTGCGCTCGTAGTGCTTGTATTCCTCCTCCACCTCACGGCGAAGAACGTAGTCAAGCTCCTCCCTGTGCTCGTACAGACAGCAGATAGCCTCGACCATTTCCTCGCTCTTTGAGAGCTTGAAGGTCTCCTCGGCAAACACCTCGCCGGTTTTTGACATGGGGTATTCCGAGCCTGCGGGGGCGGCTGTCACGGAGTCATAATACATCACGCCGCCGGCATGGCGGAAAGCCATGAGCTTTTTTTGGTTGGTAAGGAAGGTTTGTTTTGCGGTGGTTACGTCCATTTTGTAAAATTCCTTTCCGATTTTTGTATATTCATTGTAGCACCGGAGGACGAATTTGACAATTCCGCCAAAAAAGTTTTTGCTGTGCCGCCCTATAAAAAAAGCCTCCCGTCCGCAGCGCTTGCGAAGGGGAGAAAAACGAAAAATCTTATTCAAAGTAGGCGTCAAACTCCTTGGGCCAGGGGATTATGCAGTTTTGTCCCCAGCCGTCCGAACCGTAGGCGTCGGTGTTTTTGTTGAAGGCGCAGATTTTTTTGCCGTAATCTATGACCACTCGAAGGTCGGCGGCGGAGATCAGCACCAAATCGGGATCGCTGTCGGTGGTTTTGACCTCGATGGGCTGTCCTTTGAGATATTTCGGGACGCACATGGGTACGGCGGCGTGGACGGATTTGTGCTTTTTGCTCGTTGCATATACGCATACGCCGCCCCATTCCTTTTCTATGACCAGCCATTTATCTTCCATGTTGAAAAAATACGCCTTCGGGAAGAACCGCAGCTTAAACGTTTCCTTTTTCATCGCCGTAAATCTCCTTCCTTTTGCCGTCGCATATTTATGC
>JAEDJH010000004.1 GCA_016296415.1 Clostridia bacterium
GGGCGCAATGCCCTATTTTTTTGTTTCAATTCTCCTGAACATTCGCCGTGCAATGCAGCATTTCGACAGTTTGCGAATAGTATATACCATACACCGCTTTGGCAATAATATTCGATATTACCGAAAGGAGCTAACCCATGCAAGGCAGATATTCACACGGCGGAGCAGCCGTCGATATACACATACCCAAATCCGATGCGCTAAAGTCAGCCGCAGACGAGTACGAGCGCTGCGTGCTTTGCGGCCGCCTGACCGACACAAAAAAGCTCACGCCCGTTGACGCAAGGAAAAACTATATCGTCGGCGCAGGACAGCTTTGCGGCGTCTGCGGCGAATCCGTGCGCTCCGAGCTTCGCTTTATCGACGCCGAATAAACCGGGAGGCACAATGGCAGGACGTCATAAAACAGTTACAGGGGACTGTTTTACGGATACCTGCCAAAGGCTGTTGCGTTTTTATTCGGGGTATATTACAATTCTCTCAAAAACGGGAGGGGTTCCGTATGCAGAATGTGGATATATATGCGATAAATGCGCCTGAAACGGACTGTACGCGGTTTATCTCCCTCATGTCCGCCGTGCGGCTTGAAAAACTGTCCCGCAGTATCGGCATTGAAGCAAAGCGGCTGTCTGCGGCGGCGGAGATGATGCTGAACGTCGCCCTGAATAACCATACGGATAATTACAAGCCGTGCCCCGATTATTTTTATGACGAGCTTGGCAAGCCGACGCTTGCTCCCTCCTACGGGCGGCACATCAGCCTTTCGCACTCGGGGGAGCTTGCGCTGTGCGCAATATCGGCGCTTCCCGTCGGGCTCGATGCAGAAAAGCATCGCCCCGTACACGATGGATTAAAATACCGCATTTTGTCCGAAAGCGAGCTTGCCTACTGCACCTCCCCAAATATGCTTATCGACCTGTGGAGTGCAAAGGAAAGCTGTCTGAAGCTGACCGGCAAGGGGCTTCGCACACCGATGAAGCATTTGAGCCTTAACGATTACAACCTTACCGAAAGCGGCGTTGACAGCGCCCAAATGCTCGACGCCGACGGACGGCGGATCGCCTATACAAAAAAGATCGCCTGCGGCGACCTTCCGTACAGCATATTCGTTTCCACATTTGAGCCGGCAAACGCCGTGCTTCACATTTGCACCGAAGCGGATCTGCTTTGCGTCATTCGGGCTTTTTATCAAAATACGCCCTGATTGCCTCCGCACACGGTCTGTTCATGCCCTTTATTGCGGCAAGCTCCTCCACCGAGGCGTTTTTTATGGCCTCAAGAGTCGTGAAATTATCAAACAGCAGGCGCTTTCGCTTTTCGCCCACTCCGTCTATCTCGCTCAGCACGGAGAAAAGGGCGTTTTTTTGCCTCAGACCCCTGTGATAGCTGATGGCAAAGCGGTGCGCCTCGTCCCTCAGCCTCTGCAATATGTGCAAAGCCGGGCTGTTTTTGGGCAATATCACGCTCTCCTCGCTGTACGGCAATATTATCTCCTCTTTCCTTTCGGCAAGACCTATCGCATTTATATGCCCAAGCCCCTGCTCCGAAAGCACCTCGAGGGCGACGTTAAGCTGTCCCCTGCCGCCGTCCACCACTATCAGATCGGGCAAAGCCGCAAACTTTGCATCGCCGTCCGCCGCACGCAGAAAGCGTCTCGTCAGCATCTCACGCATCGCCGCATAATCGTCGCCGCCTTCCTGTCCCTTTATCCTGAAGCGGCGGTATTCGCTGCGTGACGGCTTTCCGTCCTCAAAAACGACCATTCCGCCGACCATGTCCCTGCCCTGTATATGCGAGTTGTCGTAGCATTCTATCCTTGCCGGCAGCTCGTCCATGCCGATCACGCCGCAAAGCTCCGTCAGTGCTCCGTCAGTGCGCTCCCATTCCCTGTGCAGAAGCTCCTTCCGTTTTTTCAGCTCATCCATGCCGTTTTTATATGCCATATCCGCAAAGGCAAGCTTTTCGCCCCTCTTTGGCACCTCGATGCGGATCCTGCGTCCGGAAAGCTCCGAAAGATATTCGGCGATAGCCTCCGTTTCCTCCGCCGCAGACCGTAAAATAACGTAACGTGCGGGCAGGTTTTCCAACGTGTAGTGCTGCTTCAAAAACGAGGCGGTTATTTCCTCATCGCTCTCGCCGCCGTCGGTCATGGTGAATTTGTCGGTGCCTATAACCTTGCCCTCCCTGATATTCAGCATGAACACAAGCGAGGCGCCCTCCATTCTGCAAAGGGCAAACACGTCCATTTCCCTGTCGGCGGTTAATATGGCACGCTGCTTTTCGCCGATGAGCTGTATCGCACGCAGCCTGTCCCGAAGCTCTGCGGCGGTTTCAAACTCCATGCGCTCCGCCGCCTGCATCATCGCCTCGGACAGCCTTTTTTCAAGCTCCGCCGTGTTCCCCGAAAGCATTTTTATAATGCTGTTTACATATTCGTGGTAGCTCTCCCTCGTCACAAGTCCCGTGCAGGGCGCACAGCATCTGCCTATGTGGTGCATAAGGCACGGGCGTTCACGCCTGTCGATCGCCTTTTTTATGTCCTTTTTACAATGCCTTATGGGAAAATGCTCCCTTATCGCCGTCAGTGATTCCTTCATCGCAAGGGCGTTCATGTACGGGCCGAAGTACCTTGCACCGTCGTTTTTATAGCGGCGCACGACCTCAAACCTCGGAAAATCCTGCCTCAGATCGACACGCAGATACGGATAGTTTTTGTCGTCCTTGAGCAGTATGTTGTAATGCGGCATCAGTGTCTTTATAAGATTGCTTTCGAGCGCAAGCGCCTCGGTCTCGCTGTTTACGATGATGTATTCAAAGTCCTCGATATGCCCCACCATTGCGGCAACCTTTGCGGACATATTGTGCTTCGAGCCGAAATACTGCTTCACTCTGTTTTTTAGGTTTTTAGCCTTGCCGACATATATGACGGCGCCGGAGGCGTCCAGCATCTTATAGACCCCGGGAAGCTCCGGCAAAAGCTCTATTTTCCCCCGCAGAGTATCGTTCATTGTCCCTGCTCCGTTTCAAAATACGAGGATGCGGTTTTTACAAGATACTTCATCGCCTCGACGGGGTATTTGCCGACCGCCGTTTCTCCGGTGAGCATCAATGCACTTGCGCCGTCCGCAACGGCATTGTATATATCCGAAACCTCCGCACGGGTAGGCACGGGGGAGCCGTGCATGGACGCTAAAAGCTCCGTAACGACCAAAAACGGCACGTTTTCACGCCTGCACAGGCTTGAGATGCGCTTTTGCACCCCCGGAAGCTCCCATAGGGGCATGGAGTTCCCCAAATCGCCCCTCGCTATCACTATCATGTCGCACAGCGCCGCAAACTCGGGAAGCCTGCTCACACCCTCAAGGTTTTCCACCTTTGCAAACAGCTTCAGTCCGCCGCCGTTTTTTTGAATCTCGCTCCTTACCGTTTCGATGTCCCCGCGTCCCCTGACAAAGGGCTGCATGAGCCCCGTAACGCCGTAAGAGCCGGCAAGGGCAACGCTTCTTTTATCACGCTCGGTCATAGTGGGCATATCTATTTTTGCTCCCATTACCGCCACGCTCTTTTTGCCGGAAAGTCTTCCGCCCCTTTTGACGATGAGGCTGTCGCCGCTCACCTCCAGCAGCAGCTTTCCGTCGTCGAGCAGCAATCCGTGTCCGTCCTCTATAGCCTGCGAAACCTCCGTGGGCAGCATCAGCGTCCGTACCGCCGATAAAAGCGGAAGCTTCTCGCCGGTTTTCAGCTCGACGGGCAAAGGCAGTTCCCCGATGCGAAGCTCCGGCCCCTGCATATCCATCAAAAGCTCCTGCTTTACGCCGGTCAGCCTTTCGGCGGCAAACAGCGCATTTATCCACGGCTCGCACGCCTCTATGTCCGAATGGGAAAGGTTTAGCCTCGCACCCGTCATTCCGGCGTCGATAAGCCTTGCCAAAACCTCCGCTTCACAGCAGGCAGGTCCCAGCGTTGCATAAAATCCAAGCTTCATTTTGTGTCGTACCAGCTCTTTCCCGTCTTTACCTCTGCCTCAAGCGGCACACGAAGCGCCGCCACATTCTCCATGCACTCCCTCAAAAGCTCCGAGACCTTTTCCGCCTCGCCCTCGGGACAGTCGATTATCAGCTCGTCATGCACCTGCAATATCAATCTTGCGTTCGGACATTCACGCTTTAACAGCGAGCTTACCTTCACCATCGCAAGCTTTATTATATCGGCGGCGGAGCCCTGTATGGGCATATTCATCGCCACACGCTCCCCGAAGCTTCGGGTGTTGTAGTTTGAGTTTTTAAGCTCGGGCAGCTCCCTCCTTCGCCCCGAGAGCGTCACCGCATAGCCGACCTTTTTCGCCGTTTCGATGCTTTCGGTCATGTATGTCCTTATGCCCTCATAGCGATGCTTGTACGTCTGTATGTACCTTGCCGCCTCGCTCCTCGTGGTGCCGATGTTTTTCGCCAGTCCAAAGTCGCTTATGCCGTAAACTATGCCGAAGTTTACCGCCTTCGCCGCACTGCGCTGCTCCCTCGTCACCTCGTCCGCAGGCACGCCGAATACCTCCGAAGCCGTCCTTGTGTGTATATCCTGCTTTTTCAAGAACGCTTCCTGCATCTTTTTATCGTCTGCAATATGCGCAAGCAGCCTCAGCTCTATCTGTGAATAGTCCGCACCCACGAGCACGCTCCCCGGGGAGGCGATGAACGCCTTTCGTATCTCCCTGCCCATCTCGGTCCTGACGGGGATGTTCTGCAGATTCGGCTCCGTTGACGATATTCTTCCCGTTGCGGTTATGTTCTGGTTAAAGCTCGTATGCACCCTGCCCGTCTTTTTGTCCACAAGAGCGATCAGACCGTCTATGAACGTGCTTTTGAGCTTTGTCAAAAATCTGTATTCTATGACAAGCGGCACTATTTCGTGTTTTTCCCGCAGGGCTTCGAGCGTTTCGGCGTCGGTGGAATAGCCCGTCTTGGTCTTTTTCATCGCCGGCAGCCCCAGCTTGTCATAAAGCACGGCACCGAGCTGCTTGGTGGAGAGGATCGAAAACTCCCCTCCGGCACACTCGTATATCGCCGCCGCAAGCTCCTTTATCCTCTCACCCATTTCGTCCCCGATGGAGCGGAGCATTTTCGTGTCTATCATAAAGCCCGTGCGCTCCATGTCGAACAAAACGCCTATCAGCGGAAGCTCCATGTCACGGTACAGCGACTCCATGCCCGTGGCTTTCAGCTCAAACATCATCGGCTCATACAGCGACAAAAGTGCCGACGCATCGGGGGCAAGCCCCTGCCGAAGCTCGCACAGCTCCTTCAGGCTGTTTGCGGGTCTTGTGGCGTGCAGAAGATAGTCAACAATCATCGCATCAAATTCAAGTCCATTCAGCACCGTACCGCACCTGTCGAGCCTGTGCATCAGCCTTTTCGCGTCGAAGGTCAGCTTGTGTATTTTTTCATCCTCGAGCGCAGCTTTCAGCGCGCAAAATATCTCCTCGTCCGAAAGCCCGGGTTCAAGCAGGTTTCCGCCGGCGACGATCTCAAACTGCTCCGTTTTCCCCTCGCCGTCAACGGCAACATACAGCCCGTCGTCTATATATATCGCCATGCGCTTTACGTTCTTGAGCCGCAAAACGAGCTTTTTCAGCGCCTCCTCCGTGCCGATGCGTTCGGTATGCACGGGGGTAAGGCTTTCTGTTTTTGCGGGTTCGGGCCGCTCCTCAAAGACAGGAAGCCTCGATACGATGCTCCTTAGCTCAAGCTCGGTCAAAAGCTCCCTTGCGCCGCCCATTTTCCGCTCCGTGAACAAGCAGTTTTCAAGCTCTATATCTATCGGTGCGTCGGTGTCGATGGTTGCAAGGCGATAAGACAGCCTCGCACTTTCGCCGCCGCCCTCAAGCTTCTTTTGCAATGCGCCCTTTTCCTCGACCGCACCCCTTGTAAGCGCCTCCTCAAGCGTGCCGTATTTTTGCAGCAGCTTTACGGCGGTCTTTTCGCCTATTCCGGCAATGCCCGGTATGGCGTCCGATGCGTCGCCCATAAGCCCCTTCAGGTCGATTATCTGGCTCGGCGTGACAAAATACTGCGCCATTAGCTCGCCTTCGTCAAACTCCACCGTTTCGCTTATGCCCTTTTTTGTCATCAGAACATGGGTATTTTCGTCAATAAGCTGCAATGCGTCCCTGTCGCCCGTGACAATAAGCGTGGAGACGCCGCATTTTTCCGCACGCCTTGCAACGGTGCCGAGTATGTCATCCGCCTCGTAGTCGGCGCACTCGCATACAGCTATCCCCATTTTGCCGAGCACGGCTTTGAGCACGGGCATCTGCTCCCTAAGCTCGTCGGGCATAGGCTTTCTGCCCGATTTGTACTGTCCGTAGATTGCGTGTCTGAACGTGGTTTTGCCCTTGTCGAACGCAATGAGCATATAGTCGGGCTTTCTCGCCGCCAATTTGAGCAGCATACCCAAAAATCCGTGAAGCGCACCCGTATGCGCCCCCGCCCTCGACGTCATGTCGGGCAACGCAAAATAGGCCCTGTACATGAGGCTGTTTCCGTCTATTGCTATCAGGGTTTTTCTCTGTTCCATGTTCTCTTTTCCGGCTTTCTTAATTTACAGTTCGTATTTTCTCGACAGCACGTATTTGCTTATTGCGCTCCTCGTATGGGACGCTGTCTGTATCAGGCTGCGAACGAAGGTCGGCAGGTATTCGTTAAACTTCACCTCAAGCACCATATCGTATTCGTCGGCGGCGGGATATGTGGGAAGCTCCCTGTCGAATATGTCAAACGAACGGTAGCCCGTCCTTATGTTCTTGTCAAACGTTATGCGAACGTTCTCGACGGGGAAAACGTATGCCTCCCTCGTGTAGTCCACGATCACCGCAGGGCGAAGATGCCTCGTGGCGAACAGCGTGAACATCTCCCTTGCAAACGCTTCCTTCCTGTACAGCAAAAAGCGGTAGTCGCCCCCCGTAAGGGCGTCGCATTCCGCCCTCGACAGCGATATGGACTGCTTTTTGATGTAGCCGCTTTCCTTGTGCTTGCACTCGAGCTTTATCACGGCGTCGGAATAGTTGTACGTCCTTATACGCACCTTATACCTGTGATCGACACCGTCTATCTTATCCCGAAGCGCAGAGTCCTCATAGTCGTCAAAATAGAGACTGCGTATAAAATACTCGCCCTTTTCGTTGGTGTTGTCGTCGCTTTTGAGCGTGTTTTTCAGCAGGTTCGACAAAAGCACGTAGTCGCCGCTGTTAAGATAGTATTTAAGCTCGTGTCTGTATCCGTTTGAGTGCTTCTTTTTCATGCCTTCACAATATCCTTTCCGAATTATGCCGTTATCATGTGCTGGGCATCCAGCTTAAAATGAAGTTCGATTCGTACAGTAAATGCACCAGCTTCGACTCGTTCAGCATATCCTTGATAAAGGATATTTGCCCAAGGAATGTCAAAACTATCGGTACAAGCGTAAAAATCACCACCAGAACAAGCAGACCCCTTATGCACGACGCCGCAAGCGCAAACAGCGCATCGTACGCCCTCAGCCCCGGCAGTCCCACGGCGTAATCATACCAGTTTATGCCCACGGCAAACAGCACCCTGAACACGAGGTAAAACGCCAAAAACACGACTATATTTATAAATACGTTTACCATGGTTGAGTTGAAATATTCCCCGAGGGTGATTATGCCCTGCTCCGAGAAGGCTTCCTTCATTATATTGCGCCTTATTTCCTTGTCCATCGGATAGGGAAGCCCCGCACCCTCGATTATCTCATCTATCTCCTCGGTGGTGAACGTGTAAATGCTCCGCTTGGCAAGCTCCGAGTCATGTATGAACTCCGAGCCCTCCGTGTAATACAGCATCATGTTGTACAGCTTTTCATTGTCCTTGAGCCTGTTGGAACCGAGGCCCATGAACATAAACGCCAAAATTATCGAAAGTATCATCGCCGCAAACGACAGACCCGTATGACAAAAGCCATTGTACAGACCCATCAGCAGCACCGTGACGAATACCGCAATTATCGCAATGTCAATTATACTCATCGTCCTCTCCCTTCCTGTAAAACGCACGGGCTGTCCCCGTCAGCCTATTTTCGCTATAAACGCCTTTCCGTCCCGCACCAGAAGAAGCTCCGAGTCGGTCAGCTTTTCGGCGGCGGTTATCGGCATATCGAACCTATATTCGCGGCTGAGGATACCCTGACCCGTATAGCACTTTATACCGTCGGGCATTATCACCACGAAGCTTCCGCACATGGTATATGCCCCAAGCGCATTGCCCGGAAGCTGTACGGTCGTCATTTTCACGTTGGAAACGTCGTCGTCGCTGAGACTGTACAGCACCACGGTGGACAGCTTTTCCTCACTCCTGAGCGAAAACGCAAACAGCGGACGCTCCCCTCCGGCGGAAAAATCCATGAGCTTCCTGCCGTAAACGAGCGCACGGTAGCTTTCATTATGCTTTGCAACGTTGTATCTTATGATGCTGTCCGTGCCCACGATAAACATGCTGTTGTCGGTAAAAAACACATTTTCGACAAGCTGATCGTGCACGGTCGTTATGCTCGATACCGAATGCCTCTGCATATCGTAGGTTTTTATCATACATATCGGATCGCTTGCGTTTACGTTCGTTTCAAGCGTCCACAGCACCTCGCCGCCCGACATATCAAAGCTGTAGTCGGTCATGACGCCGGCGGAAAACTCCACGCTGTCTATCTGCACGGCCTTGTCGTCGAATATCGCAAGCGTGCTTTTGTCCCTTGCATCCCCGTAAAGCACGCCGAAATGCTCCTTGCCCGCCTTTACAGCGATTATCCTGTCGGAAAATTCCACCGGCTTGCTTGCGTTGACAAAGTGTATGGCATTCAACGTGTAAAGCACCGCCGTCCTTTCCGACGCAACAACTCCGACGTCGGCAACGCTTATCTTACTCGTTTCGTCCTTTGCGGAGTCCTTCAGGTCGTCATATATCAGCGTCGAGTCGGACAGGTAATAAAAGCCTCTGCCCGTGTATGCGCTTTCGGATCCGGCGGCAAACGGAAGCTCCGTCAGCTTCAGCTTTTTCGGCTCGCCCCTTTTCGCCATAAATACCGCAAACACAACAATTACGGCAACGACCGCCAGCACGATAAGCACCGCCGCCAGGCGGCGCTTTGCTGTCTCTGTCCTGCGATTGCTGCGTTTTTTTGAGCTTGCGGACTTTTTTCTCATGCGTAAGACTCCGCCTTTTTCGGAACGATTATTTTTATGGCATTTTCAAGAATGCTGAACGTCACGGGCGTTACGGAGCCAAGCTCCCCATCAAGGTTAAGCTGCACGCCGGACACGCAGTCGATCTTCACGCTTTTCGCCTTCATATAGCGAATGTGCTTGTTTTTCAGGTGCTTTCCCTTTATGAACGCCGGAAGCACGTTCAGCAGTGTAAGCACTCCGATTTTTTTGACGATGCACACGTCAAAGCTGCCGTCAAACGGGTCGGCAAGCGGGGCAACGTTCATTCCGCCGCCGTAATGCGTACCGTTTGCCGCAGCGAACAGCAGTGCCTCCTCGTCAAATTCCTCGCCGTCGGCGTTTATGTGCATCTTAATAGGCTTTAGGTGCAGAAGCGACTGCATCACGCCCAGCATATACGGAAGCATCCCGTTGAAGCGCTTTTTGAATTTTTCGGTATTTATGACCACGTCGGTATCAAAGCCGAAGCCGCCGACATTTGCAAACATCGCACCGTTTGCCGAGCCCATGTCCATGCTTCTGACCTCTCCGTTTAAAAGGACGTCCACCGCACCCTCTGCCTCGGAGGGTATGTTCAGCGCCCTTGCAAGGTCGTTGCCCGTTCCGAACGGGAACACGCCCATCGTCACGCCCTCAACGCCCACGAGCGACTTTGACACCTCGCTTATCGTGCCGTCGCCGCCGACAGCCACAATATGCGTTTCACCGTTTTTCGCCGCCGCCTTTGCAAGCTCAACGGCATGGGTCGGATACTCGCTGTATGCAACGGAGTACTCGACGTCCCGCTCATCCAATATTGCCTTCGCCTCGTTGAACAGTCTGTCGCTGCGCCCCGTTCCTGCGATGGGGTTTACTATAAAATGAAATTTAGGCATTTTATCGCTTCGTCCTTTCCGGTCAAACGTTTTATCAACCCGCTTTGAGGAACATATACAGTCTCGACTCGGCATCGGCGGAGTCGTAGTTGTCGCCGCAGGTTATGAGCGTGATTATGTAGCAGCCGGTGGACACATCCACGCCGAGATTGACCTCGGAGCGTGAAAGCTGGTATTCTATCCACTCCCTGTTTACCGATGAGCTCAGGAACGAAAGCGTGTTGTACCTTCTCGTGGATTCGGGCTCGTTCTCCTGCGTTTCGTAAAACGCCCAAAGCTTCCACCTCGTATGGGGTATGCCTTCGAGGGATATATAGAACGTTCTGTAGCCGCTGCTGCCGTTTTTGATGGCGTCCTGCGCCTTGTGCAGGCGGTTGAACATCGTCTTTGACTTTCTGCTGTTATGCCCTGCGATGGTTATAAACCTGCCCGCAGGTCTTGTATAGACGTATATGGATGCGGCCGAACTCCGCTCGCCGCGCCAGGTATGGTCGTTGTAGAAATAATTTCCGCTTGCATCGTACATGACGGGATAGTCTATGTTCGTGCCGTTCAAGCATATCCAGCCCACTGTATCGGGGTTTATCGCATCCGCCCAGGCATAGCGCTCCTGTGCGTATTCGGCGGAATAGCTTCCGCTTCCCGACGGAAGCACGAGATCGCTTTTTGGTACAAAGCCGGTTTTGCTCTTGAACTCAATCCTGTAAAAGTCGCCGCATTCGCCCGTGACCTTGACGGTCTTTCCCCTCGGTATTTCAACACAGCCCTCAACACGCTTTGAGTTCTTGTACGGGTGCGTTCTGAAATAGGTCATGCTGCCCGTTTCTCTCTCATGCTCCTCGACGGAGGTTATCTCGCCGTAATCGGGTATTGCGCGAAACGCCTCTATATCCGCCGCACCGCCGAGCTTTACGCAGTCCTTTTTGACATAGCCGGTGAAAAAGGCATATTCGACCTTGTAATAGCTGCCCTGCTCGCCGTAAACGAGAACGCTCTCCTTCGACCCTATCTCCCTGCAGCCCTTTATTGCGGACGGCGAATAGCTTGCCTTTGTGCAGAAGCGGGTTTTTTCGCTCATCGTGCCGAGAAGCACCGTTTCATAGGTTATCGGCTCGGCGCTTTGATCAAAGTCATACGGCACCGTCTTTTCCTCATCGTCCTCCTTCACCTCGGGGAACGGGCGGTTCGGTGCGTCAACGTTCATCTCGTTTGTCAGCCACATATAGGTAACGTCCCTCGAAGGCGGCGTATTCCCCACCTCCGGCGTCTGCACGCCCTGCGTTTGGTCGGCGGCCGGAGTCGGCTCGGCGTAGGCGATGTCTATTATGCCTTCCCCCTCGTCGATGACGCTGCCGCTGCATCCGAATATGCCCAAAAACATGATCGCAGCAAGCAGCAGACATACGGTTTTTTTGAGCTTTCCTTCCATGATCTTTTATCCTTTCGGTTGGTTTTGACCCTTTTTCGTTGCCCTGTCGCCAAACGGATCGGCGGCGCTTCCGTCATCCTCGGGCGTCTCCCCGTCGGCGGTCGTGCCGGCGAATATCTCTGCCCTGTCCTCTGCGGAGACCTCTCCCCGCTCACGCCTTTGCTTCTCCATATACTTTTGCTTGTCGGTGAATACTATCGCAAGCACGAACGGCGTAAGCACCAGTACCGCAACGACGGCGATGACCACCCTCGTCACCCATTCGGGGACAAGGTCGAAATCCTTCGGGAAAGCACCCTCCGTAACGCTGTAAAGTGCGGTCACGGCAATATGCAGCGACAGCACCGCCGCCGCAACGAAGCATATCCTGCCGATTTTAACGAACAAGGCGGCCCTGCCCTCTTTTATATATGTGGTGTCAAACAGCTTTGTCTTTTTGCTGAATGCGGAATACACCAGATACCCTATCATAAACACTATCAAAATCAGCGTAAGTCCGTTTTCCATTTAAGCAACGTCTTCCTTTCACCGAAAAATCTTCATATAGTTATATCTATATTATCATATCCGTGCGCCAAAATAAAGCATTACACCAAAAATACATTCTTTGTCCATATTTTGTGCCACAAAAAAGCCGGAGGAATATCTCCCCCGACTTTACGCCGCCCGAAAAAGCGTTTATACCATCACAACTATGCGTTCGCCGCCCCGTATGCCGTTTTCAAGCTCGGGATTAAGCTCCGTCAATGCGGCACGGCTTACGTTCAGCCGCTTGGCGATGTCGTAAAGCTCCTCGCCCTCCGACGCAAAGCATATCACTATGCCCTTTGGCGACTCGACCGGCTCGCACTCGGCTATGCCCGTAACCGCCTCGACCATGCACGGCTCGAACAGCTCCGCATCAATGAACATCAAATAGCCCACGTCTGCGGCTCTGCCGCCTCCGCCGCCCACCGTGGTAAGTACACGCAGCCGCACCTCGGCATCCGCCGCCCCGCCGGTGCCCATGTCCCCCGAAAGCGGCTGTGACAGCATAAACGGAATATCCTCCGTGAACGAGAAAAGCGATCCGTTTTCCGAAGCATAGACCAGCCTTGTAAACAGCATTCCGTCTATATTCAGCCGCCCCTCGCCGCACACCGACGACGTGACCATAGGTCTTGCCGAAGCATATACGGGGCGGTAAATGTCCGGCATGCCCTCGGGAACGTCTATGGTTTCACGGAGCGAGCTTTTGACCGAAAGCATCCCCTTAGGAAGCAAAAGCGGCACGGCGGTTATCTTCGGCATGAGCGCAGCCGACGGCGAGAACGCATCCAGCGGAAGCTCCTCTGCCGCGACGCTCTCCGAAAACAGCTCTATCCTCATCACCGCCTCAACGACGGCTATCCCAAGCTCCGCATCCATCGGGCGAAGCTCTATTTCCTCCACTGCCACCCTGCCGAATACCGCCTCCGCACGCCCGTCAAAGTCCAGCTCCTCCGAAAACTCCACGTGCTGAACGAACTGCGAAAGCCTTTCCTTGCCGTCGGCGCACATTGCGCTGACCGAGAGCGTACCCTCCACCGTGACCGCATCGCCCCTCGTGCGTATGCTTCTCACCACCGCCTCGCCGTCAACCGCCAGAACCGATGTGATGCTCGAAACGCCTATCTCCTCCAGAATGCGCACCTTTTCCTTCAAAATACATTTATTCTCACGGTAGTCAAGCTTCATCGTCTTTATTTCAAGCTCCGAAACGCCGTTCATGCCCTTTACCACCCTAAGCGGCGTATTGTCCTTCAGCCTAAGCGAAAGCTCCGAAACCGCCGTCAGCTTCAGCGAATCGCCCTCCGCCGAAAGCTCGACGCTTTGAAGCTCGGCTATAACGGACGCCTCCATGCCCGGTCTTGCCGAGTCTATGGCTATGCTGTGCTTAAACGGCGCCGAGGACGAAAACGAGAACACGCTGTCGTCCGTATCAAGGGCGATTATATGCACCTGCACCGTGCCGTCGATATTCACCTTGCCGGCCGATATTTCCGTGTTCTGCAGCCTGACCGCCGCCGATGCGTCTATCACAGACGCCGCAGTCCTGTCCTTTATGACGGGTATGCTGCCCTCGATAAGCGCCTGCGAAACGCAGCCTCCGCCGATCCTGTGTATATTAAGCTCCTTAAATATCACTTCCATAATAAAAAACCTCCGACCGTGATACCTAATTTTATTAGGAGGTGAAGGTTTTTATTCCATTTGGATATATGTTCACTTGTGGTACGGCTCGCCGTTTATTATCTTGAACGCCCTGTATATCTGCTCAAGCAGCATCACACGGAAAAGCTGGTGCGTAAACGTCATGTCCGAAAAGCTTAGCTTCATATCCGCCCTTTTCTGCACCTCGTCGCTCAGTCCCAGCGAGCCGCCTATGGCGAAGGCGATCCTGCTCTTTCCCTCGAGCATATAGCCCGAAAGCCTGTCGGCCAGCTTCTCCGAAGAAAGCCTTTCGCCCTTTATCACCGTGGCAACGAGCACCTCGCCCGGGGAAAGATGCTCGAGTATGCGCCTGCCCTCCTCCGCCTTGACACGGGTACGCTGTGCCTCCGAAAGCTGCTCACCCGCCTTTTCGTCGGGCAGTTCGACTATCTCAAGGTTTACAAAGCGTGAAAGCCGCTTTTTGAACTCGCTCACGGCATCGGTATAGAATTTTTCGCGCAGCTTCCCCACGCAGATTATCCTGACGTTCATATACCCATAAACGGAAAGTCGATAAACAGTATCACGAACGAAAGCAGCCCCATAAGGAACAAAAGCCCCGCCGCAATGCCTATGCAAACCCCTACGGTCGCCTTGTTATAGCCGGGGCATTCACCTGGCCTGCCCTTGAAAAACGCCGCATTTGCGCCGATGCTGCCATCCGCCGTCTGTATCGGCTTGTAGCTCAGGAAGGACTTTTTTGCGGGTGCGCCGTATTTATTCCTGCACACCACGGCAAACGCAGCGAAGAATGTGCCCGTCAGCAATGCGCCTATCCCCACGAAGGTCAAAAGCTCCGCCCATACCGCACCCGCCGAAGCCGCCTCCGTCTGCTCCATGCCCTGCACAGCCGTCCAATAGCCAAGCACAAGCAGGTTGTAGCAAAAATGCGTTACCATGCTCGGGATTACGCTCTTGGAGCGCACAGTCATGCCGCCAAGCACGCAGGCGATTATCATGTATGCGGGGAGCGCACTCAGGTTGCCGTGCATGAGCGAGAACAAAAGCGAGGTGAGCAGCACCGCCTTGATACGTCCCATGCCGCCCCATGAATGAAGCAGCGCACCCCTGAACATATACTCCTCGGTAAACGCAGGCACGAGGCAGAAAAGGAATATCCACACGATGCTCTGCCAGCCCGAAAGCACGGGCATTTGACTTGCCGCCTCAAGCAGGGAAAAATCCGCACCGGCGTATTCAAGCAGCGTGGTTATTGCTCCGTTTGCGCCCGTGACGAGGAAGAAACAGCCCACCGCCATAGCAATTGCAAGCATTATTTCGGTTGCTCCCGTCCTGCGGACGCCAAACTCCCTTACGTCCCTGCCCTTCATAATAAAGCATGCGGGCAGATATATTGCGATCACCTGCACCAAAAGCGCATTAAGGGCGCTTTGTCCCATCATGTCAAGATTGAAAAACGCTCCGACCGAGCTTATGCTCAAATAAAGCCCTACCGATGCGGCAAAGCCTATCGCCGCCTTGTTTGCGTTCTGCATTTTCAATGCCTCCTATTCCTCTATATTGAATAATTCGCTTATCCTGTCCCTGTGCGCCACCGACACGGCAATTTCTCCGTCCGGAATGTCCTGCGCCCTAAGCTCGCAGCGCACCGTTTCCAATGCAAGCTCCTCCATGTTGTTCTCACGGCTGAGATGCCCGAGCATTACGTTCCTCATCCTCTGTCCGAAAAGCTTTACAACGGCCTTGCCCGCCGCCTCGTTTGAAAGATGCCCGTTGTCGCCGAGTATCCGCCTTTTGAGAAGATACGGATAGCTGCCTGCCCTGAGCATATCCACGTCGTGGTTCGCCTCGATGAACAAAAGATCCGAATCGCTTACCGCCGAAAGCAGCCTGCCCGTAACGTGGCCCACGTCCGTCATAGTGCTTATGCGAGCCCCCCGACAGTTAAATACGAAGCCAACCGACTCCGCCGCATCGTGCGGCGTTTTAAACGGCAGCACGTTTAGTCCCTTGATATAAAAATCCCTGTCCGTCTCGAAGATCCTTGTACACGAGGGTGCAATAGTCCCCACCTGCTCCTGCATGGCCTCCCATGTTTTTGCGTTTGCATAGACGGGGATATTGTATCTTCTTGAAAGCACGCCTACGCCCTTGATATGGTCAATATGCTCATGGGTGACGAGTATTGCGCCTATGGTATCGGGCGAAACGCCTATCTGCCCGAGCGCAGACCCGACCGCCCTGCCCGCAACACCGGCGTCCACCAGCAGCCTCACGCCGCCCGCCTCGAGAAACAGCGAATTTCCCGAAGAACCGCTATACAGCGCACAAAAACGCATAAACAGCCTCCGACTTTATACTTTAACACCATATTATACATACTTTGGGCGTCATCTTGCAAGCGTTTGGGACGCAGTGTTTATTTTTCGATTGTGAAGATATTTTGAAGCCATTGGGAATAATAATTAAAGATGGCAAAAAAGCTATTGACAGCCTTTTTCCCTTGGGCTACACTATGCCTGTGATTAGCACTCGTTAAGACAGAGTGCTAACATGGGCGATATAAATGACAGGAGGATAAATTATATGACACTCAAACCCTTGGCAGACAGAGTTGTGATCAAAAACATCGAGGCGGAGGAAACCACCAAAGGCGGCATCATCCTTACCGCCGCCGCAAAGGAAAAGCCCCAGATGGCAGAGGTTATCGCAGTCGGTCCCGGCGGCGTTATAGACGGCAAGGAGATCAATATGTACGTCAGCGTCGGTGAAAAGGTTATCTACTCAAAGTATGCCGGCACCGAAGTAAAGCTTGACGGCGTGGAATACATCGTTGTCCGCCAGAGCGACATACTCGCAGTGGTGGAATAATCCGGACAATACAGTATAAGTTTAAGGAGATATTATCATGGCAAAGCAGATAAAATTCGGCGAAGACGCCCGTAAATCACTCGAAGCAGGCATCAACACCCTCGCAAACACCGTTAAGATCACCCTTGGACCCAAGGGCAGGAACGTCGTTCTCGACAAAAAGTTCGGCGCACCCCTCATCACCAACGACGGCGTTACCATCGCAAAGGAAATCGAGCTTGAGGATCCCTTTGAGAACATGGGCGCACAGCTTGTGAAGGAAGTTGCCACAAAGACCAACGACGTTGCCGGCGACGGCACCACCACCGCAACCATCCTCGCACAGTCGATAGTGCGTGAGGGTCTTAAAAACGTAGCGGCGGGCGCAAACCCCATGGGCATCAAGCGCGGCATCGAATTCGCCGTTGCCGAAGCGGTCAAGGAGCTTAAAAACCTCTCCAAGCCCGTTGAGAACAAGCAGGCGATCGCACAGGTTGCCTCCATCTCCGCAGGCGATGAGAAGATCGGCGCACTCATCTCCGACGCAATG
Organism: Clostridia bacterium; assembly: GCA_016296415.1. Taxonomy (GTDB): domain Bacteria; phylum Bacillota; class Clostridia; order Christensenellales; family CAG-138; genus JAEDJH01. The sequence continues at coordinate 17,124 of JAEDJH010000004.1, forward strand.
GAAAAGGTCGGAAACGACGGCGTTATCACCGTAGAGGAATCCAAGACCATCGAAACCAACCTCGCAATCGTCGAGGGTATGCAGTTTGACAGGGGCTATGCTTCCGCATACATGGTGACCGACAGTGACAAGATGGAAGCCGTTCTCGACAATCCCCTCATTCTCATCACCGAGAAGAAGGTCACGAGCATTCAGGAGCTTCTCCCCATTCTCGAGCCCATCGCACAGCAGGGCAGGAAGCTTCTCATAATCGCAGAGGACGTCGAAGGCGAAGCCCTTGCGACACTCGTTGTAAACAAGCTCCGCGGCACGTTCACCTGCGTTGCTGTCAAGGCCCCCGGCTTCGGCGACAGGCGTAAGGCGATGCTTCAGGACATCGCAATCCTCACCGGCGGCGAGGTCATCTCCGACGAGCTCGGCATGGAGCTCAAGGAAGCTACCCTTGCACAGCTCGGTACCGCACGCCAGGTCAAGGTCGATAAGGACAACACCGTTATCGTCGAGGGCGCAGGCGATCCCGACGAGATCAGGGCACGCATAAATTCCATCCGTGCACAGATCGCCGAATCCACCTCCGACTATGACCGTGAAAAGCTCCAGGAGCGCCTTGCAAAGCTCGCCGGCGGCGTAGCCGTTATCCAGGTTGGTGCGGCAACCGAGGTCGAGATGAAGGAGTTCAAGCTCCGCATAGAGGACGCACTCAACGCGACCCGTGCGGCGGTCGAGGAGGGCATCGTTCCCGGCGGCGGAATCGCCCTTTTGAACGTATGCGACAAGATCAAAGCCTCCGTCGATGAAAAGACCGGCGACATCCGCACCGGCGCACAGATTGTGCTTCGTGCGATGGAAGAACCCCTCCGCCAGATCTCCATGAACGCAGGTCTTGAGGGCTCCGTGATCGTCGCCAACGTCCGTGCCTCCAAAACCCCCGGCTACGGCTACGACGCATCGAAGGACGAATACGGCATGATGACCGACAAGGGCATCATTGACCCGACGAAGGTAACCAGGAGCGCACTCCAGAACGCCGCTTCGATAGCCGCAATGGCACTCACAACCGAGAGCCTCGTATGCGACATCCCCGCACCCGAGCCCGCTGCTCCCATGGGCGGCGCACCCGGAATGTATTGATAAAAAGCGTCATATCACATAAAAGCATTCGGACGGCGAAAGCCGTCCGAATGCTTATCCGCAAATTCCTTTAACGCTGTAAATCAGAATATCTCCGCCTCGACCGCCGCAAGGAGCATTTTGCCGTCGTTTGCGGACTCGGTCTCGGTTTTTGCCGACGTGCCTATATATACCTTCAGCTTCGGCTCCGTTCCCGACGGGCGCACGCATATCCACGCACCGTCCGCCGTTGTGAAGCGCACCATATTCATCGACGGCATCGTACACGGAAGCACCGTGTTTTGAGCGTAATCGTGGCTGCGCCTTGTTGAGAAGTCCTCGAACCGCACTATCTCCTTTCCGGCAAGCCTTCTTACACCGCCCATACGGAGCTTTTGCATCACGGAGGCGATCTGCTCCATTCCCTTTTTGCCCTCAAGGGTGTATGACTTTACCGTTTCGACATAGAAGCCGTAGCGTGCGTATATCTCGTCCAGCACGTCGCAAAGCGTTTTGCCGCCCTGCTTATAATAGATGCACGCCTCGCACAGCATCATCGCCGCACCGGGCGCATCCTTATCCCTTGCAAAGCTGCCAACAAGGAAGCCGTAGCTTTCCTCAAAGCCGAACAGAAACTCAGTTTGCCCATCGGAGCAATGGTTTTCGATATGCTCGGCAATGAATCTGAAGCCAGTGGGAACCTCCGCCAGCTTTACGCCGAAGTCATCGCATATTGCGTTTGCAAGTCCCGTGCTTACGATGGACTTTGCCGCGACCTCACGCCCCGTAAGCTGTCCCCGTTCCTTTTTGACGCTGAGTATGTAATAAAGCAGCAGGCAGCCTATCTGATTGCCCGTAAGCAGCCTGTATTCGCCCGAAGTCTCCCTTACGGCAGCGCCGAGCCTGTCGGAATCGGGGTCGGTGGCAAGCACCAGCTCTGCGTTTTTTTCCCTTGCAAGCCTGAACGCAAGCTCAAACGCCGCCCTGTCCTCGGGATTCGGCACCTTTACCGTCGGGAATGCGCTGTCGGGCAGCCTTTGCTCCTCGACCACCGAAACGTCGGTAACGCCCATTTCGCCAAGAAGCGTCGTCACCGGCACATAGCCCGCACCGTGCAGCGGCGTATATACCACGGACAGCATCCCCCCCTGCTCCCTGTCAAGCTCGGGATTTAAAAGCAGCGTCCTTACCGCATCGAAATACGCCCTATCCGTTTCCTCGCCGACGGTTTGTATCAGGCTCTCGTCATATTCAAGCTCCGTCCCGTCAAAATAGCCGAAGCGTCTTATGTATTCCGTTATCGCATCCGCCTGTATCGGGCCGATTTGTCCGCCGTCCTTCCAATACACCTTGTAGCCGTTGTATTCGGGCGGATTATGGCTCGCCGTTATCATAATTCCGGCGATGCAGCCAAGATGCCTGAGCGAAAACGAAAGCTGCGGCACGCTCCGAAGGCTGTTAAACAGATATACCTTTATTCCGCATTTTTCAAGCACCTTTGCGCTCTCAAGCGCAAACTCCTTGGAAAGCCGCCTTGAGTCGTATGCTATCACAACGCCCTTTTCGGCCTCGCCAAGGCTGTTTATATATGCCGCAAGACCCATTGTGGCACGGCGCACGACGTATTCGTTCATCCTGTTCGTTCCGACGCCGAGCACGCCCCGAAGTCCCGCCGTTCCGAATTCCAGTTCCTTATAGAAGCGGTCCTCCTTTTGCTTTTCGTCGTTTTTTATCGAAAGAAGCTCGTCTTTATACCCTCCGTCCGGCAAAAGCCTCTGCCATTGGTCATATCTTGTTTTATAGCCGTCCATAGTTCCCTCCGTCCATATTTTTCCTGTATATATTATAATCGCACACCGCCGGTTTATCAACATTAAAGTAAAAGCAGGGCGGGCGATGCCCTTGTCCCTGCTAATCGGCAGCTTATGCCATGTCACATCAATCGGAAGTATCGTTGGAATGCTTTATGCCGTCGCGCCTGAACAAAAGCGATATGCCCCATATTCCAGCAAGTCCGACAATGGTGTAAAGTATTCTCGATACCACTCCGCTCATGCCGCCGAATATGGCGGCGATGATGTCAAATTGAAATATGCCGACAAGTCCCCAGTTCAGAGCGCCGACAATCAACAAAATCAATGCAAGCGTATCCATTTTTCACTCTCCTTTTCGTGTGATACGCTTATAATGCACATTTTCACGCCATATAATACAAAAAACATTTGCAGACGGGAACGAAAACGCTTTCCATCCGTTTTTTTTCCAAAATTGCAAACGTTGGGAGCGATTTGACATTTGGAATTAAAATTTATTCGCAAAAAACCTCGCACCGTGTTATAATTTGAAAAACAGTCCAACCGTGGGTTATCGCCCATATTCAAAGGAGTGACCCCTATGAAATGCAGATATTGCATGAGCCCCGACTCCAAGGTCGTCGATACCCGTTCCGCAGAGGACGGAGAGTCTATCCGCCGCCGCCGTGAGTGCGTAAACTGCGGCAGACGCTTCACCACCTACGAAAAGGTGGAGGAGCTTCCCGTGATGGTTGTAAAAAAGGACGGCAAGCGTGAGCCGTTTGACAGCCAGAAGATACGTGCCGGCGTCATGAAGGCGTGCGAAAAGCGGCCCGTATCCGCAATGGATCAGGACAGGCTCGTAAACGACGTTGAAAAGGAAATATTCAACCTGCTCGAGCAGGAGGTAAAAAGCGAGCTGATAGGCGAGATGGTAATGAACCGCCTGAGGGAGCTTGACGAAGTCGCATACGTTCGCTTTGCCTCGGTTTACAGGCAGTTTAAGGATATTAACACGTTTATGGCGGAGCTTAAGCTGCTGATAAGCGAAGCCCACGAAAGCATGGAGCAAAAATGAACGAAGCGGCGTACAGGGAAAAAGCAAAGCTGTTTTCATACGGTCACATACTCGCCCAAGGCGGCAGGGTCAAGATGTTCAAATCGCCCCTTTTGCAGGCGGAGTCCGGCATAAAGCACGGGTTTTCATCCCGAATCGGCGGTGTGAGCACGGGATGCTTTTCCGAGCTGAATTTGAGTCTCACCCGTGACGAGCCGGACAAAAAAGCCCCAGATAACTTTCGGATACTTTGCGCCTCCGAGGGGCTTTCGCATGAAAGCCTTGCCGTCGTGAATTACGAGCACGGGAACGTGGTTTTGCCCGTCACCGCCTCCGATGCCGGCAGAGGATTTGAAAAAGCGCCGTTTGCCCCCTGCGACGGCATCGTGACGAATGAACGGGATATTACGCTCGTCACTCTCCATGCCGACTGCAGTGCCTATTTTCTGTATGACCGAAGGAAAAAGGTTGTCGGGCTTTGCCATGCCGGCTGGAAAGGTACGCTTGCCCGAATAGGTCAAAACGCCGTCGAGCTGATGCACAGCCGCTACGGATGCGAGCCGGGTGACATACTCGCCGCCGTCGGTCCCTGCATAAGCCAAAGGAATTTTGAGGTGGACGAAAGCCTCGGGCTGCGCTTTTTGGCGGAGTTCGGCTGCGAATCGCTTTGCAGAGAGGGAAAGCCCGGCAAGCTGATGCTCGATATAGAGGCGGCCGCCGCGATAAGCTTTCTCGACGCCGGAATATCGCCGGAAAACATCTCCCTGATGAACGTATGCACCTACGGCACGCCGGAGCTGCTGTACTCATACCGCAGGGACAACGCAAATTCGGGCGCAATGGCAGCCTATATCTGCCTTATATAATTCGCCCAAAACCGGAGGAAATATGGTAACGGTAAAAGAAGTAACCACCAAAAACGAATTGAGGAAGTTTGCGGACTATCCGAACGTGCTGTATTCGGACAACCCATACTATATACCGCACCTCTATGCGGACGACCTTGAGGACTGGGACCCGAAAAAGAATCCGGCATTCGAGCATTGCAGGGCGAAATGCTTTTTGGCATACCGTGACGGAGAGGTCGTGGGCAGGATAGGCGCAATTTTGTCCAAAAAGGCGAACGAGAAATATGCAAACAAGCGCATGCGGTTTACCTGCGTTGACTTTATAGACGATGAGGAGGTTTCAAACGCCCTTTTTGCCGCCGTGGAGAGCTTTGCCGCCGAATGCGGCTGCACCGAGGTTCACGGGCCGCTCGGCTTCACCGATCTCGACAGCGAGGGTATGCTCGTTGAGGGCTTTGACCAAAAGGCGCAGTTTTTCACCTACTACAACCACCCATACTATAACGAGCACATGGCACGCCTCGGCTACGCGAAGGACGTCGATTGGATAGAATACAGGATCGAGATCCCCAACGCTCCTCTTGACAAGCTCGATAAGATGGCAGGCTTTGTCATGCGAAGCAACAGGCTTCATATCCTCGACATTAAAAGGCATCAGGTAGGTCAGGTGGTGCAGCGGGTGTTCAAGCTGCTCAACGAGGCATATTCGGTGCTGTACGGCGTTGTGCCGCTCAGCGATGAGCAGGTCATACGCTATGCCAAGAAGTTCGTACCGCTGATCAACTTCGACTACACCTGCTTCGTTGAAAACGAGAACAACGAGCTTGTGGCGTTCGGTCTTACCGCCCCCTCGATGGCGGATGCGCTCAAAAAAAGCCGGGGCAGGCTTTTCCCGTTCGGTGCGTTCAGGGTACTTCATGCGCTTAAACACAACGATACGCTTGATCTGTTCCTCGTTGCGGTGCGCCCCGATCTGCAGGGCACGGGCATAAACGCCATTTTGCTAAACAAGGTGCTTAAAAACGCCGTGAAAAACGGCATTAAATACGCCGAAACCGGCCCCATGCTCGAGTACAACGCAAAGGTGCAGGCGCAATGGAAGTTTTTTGACAAGACCCAGCACAAGCGCAGGCGCTGCTACGTAAAGGCGCTCGACGCATAAATACAAAAGCGGCGGAGATGAAAGCTCTCCGCCCTTGTTTTTTACTTTATCGAGGAAATTATTACCTCGAACACCTTTTGAGTGCCGTCGCTTCCCTCGTCCTCGCTCATTCGCTTCACGTATTCGGCACGCTCGGAATACAGCTTTTCGATCGTGTCGGTCAAAAGCCCGGGCGTTATGCTGTCCTGGTCGAGCGTTACGGAGTAGCCCTTTTCCTCAAAGTATTTTGCGTTCAATATCTGGTCGCCCCTGCTGGCATAGATGGGCAGCGGCACGAGAATCGACGGCAGCCTGAGCGCCAAAAACTCAAATATCGCATTTGCGCCCGCCCTCGACACCATCAGCGAGGTGCATTTGAGCACGTCCTTCAGCTCGGCGGAGATAAACTCCCTTTGCACGTAGCCGTCGTATGCTATGCTTTCGTCAACCTTGCCTGCGCCGCATATATGAAGAACGTTGTAGCTTTTCAGCAGCATCGGAAGCGATTTTCTGACCGCATCGTTCAGCGCCGCCGCACCAAGGCTTCCGCCCATTACGGTTATTACGGGCTTGGAGTCAAAGCCGAGGAAGCGTCTGCCTGCCTCCGCATCGCCCATAAGCAGCTCGCCCCTTACCGGCGAGCCGGTATATACGCCCTTTTTGCCGACGTATTTTAGGGTATCCTCGAACGACACGCATATTTTATCGCAGAATTTTGCGCCTATCTTGTTTGCAAGCCCCGGAGTGTAGTCCGACTCATGCGCCACTACCGGCACCTTTTTGCTGGCGGCTATCACTACCGGCACCGATACAAAGCCGCCCTTTGAAAACACGGCGTCGGGCTTTACGCTTTTGATTATGCGCTTTGACTGCACAATTCCCTTGAGTACCTTGAACGGGTCGGAAAGGTTTTTAAGTGAAAAATACCTCCTGAGCTTTCCCGAGCTTATCTCGTGATAGGTCACGTCCGAAAGCTCGCTTATCAGCTTTTTTTCAATGCCGTCGGCTGTTCCGATATAATGTATCTCGAACCCGTTTTCCTTCAGCTTCGGAATGAGGGCGATGTTCGGCATAACGTGACCTGCCGTGCCTCCGCCTGTCAAGATTATCGTTTTCATTAAAAAATCACCTTTTGCCGCAGTTTGCGGTCCTTTCTTCACGCAGGGACGCTCGCGTCTATGCGCTATACCTCCATAATATTCAAAAACTTTTCCCGTTGCTTGTCGTATTTATTCAAACTTTTCACGGTGCAGGGGAATGTAAACCATGCCGTTTTTCTCACGGCGGCTTTCAAAAAGTGTTATGCCGCTTACACGCATTCCGGTCGTGACCTTGAATTTTTTCATCTCTGCATCCACCAGCTCGTCATGCACGACGCTCCGCCCAAGAGTGATGTGTGGCACGAAGCGCTTTCGCTCCCTCGGGAAGCCAAAGTCGCTCATGGCGCATTGAATGGACTCGTACAGCCTGCAAAGCTCCTCCAGATCGCCCTTTACCGTGCAGTGCGAAAGGCGTGAGCCGTTCTTTTCAAAGCTCGAATATTCGCCGAGCTGCAATTCAAACGGTCTTATGCACCTTGCGCCCTCCGTCACCGCCTTTACCGCACCGGCAAGGTCGCTCGTTTCCCCGATAAAGTGCAAGGTTATGTGCAGATTTTCCATCGGCGAAAACCTGCCCCCGAAGCTCATCTGCTTTAGCTGCTCCTCCATTCGGTACAGCTCATAGCGCATCGCCTTTGTCAATTCAACAGCAACAAACAGCCGCATTTGCTCTCCTCGCATGATTTTTTCTTTTTTACCTATTATACCACACTTTTTCAATTACAACCTATTGCATTTTTTCTTTATCATGTTACAATACTCATGTAAAAATCTATGGAGGTAACTACAATGGCATATGTAATTAAGAGCGACTGCATCTGCTGTGGCGCCTGCGCCGCAGAATGCCCCGTCGGTGCGATCACCGAAGGCGACGGCATCTATGTAATCGATCCCGACACCTGCATCGGCTGCGGTGCATGTGCAGGCACTTGCCCCGTCGGAGCACCCGTCGAGGAGTAAGCGTATAAAAAGGCGGTCAAACGCCGCCCACAAGCAAGACAGGCTTCGGCGCAATCGAAAGAGGTTGCGCCGTTCCCTTTTATATCGTCGGGCATAAAAAGGCGGCACGGGAACTTCACCCTGCCGCCTGCCTGCATCCGTACGGAAGTTATTGTGAGACGCTTGCCTTTGCCGCATCCCTTGCGCTCGTCCTGCCCTCGGGTCTGATGTCGCCGGCCTTGGTCAGAGCGATCTTGGTAAGGTACGGCCCGAATATCTCATACACGAGCACCGCAAACAGCGTTATCGACTGCACTATAATGCCCGTTTCGCCGAGCTGGAGCGCCTTTGTCGCCATGCCTATCGCCACGCCCGCCTGCGGCAGGAGCGTTATGCCGAGATATTTGACAATGGTTTTGTCGCACTTTGTCGCCTGTGCGCTTATCCTCGCACCGGCGCACTTGCCTGCGGAGCGCACGAGTATGAATATAACTCCAACGGCGACTACCGCCCACTGTCCAAACACCGAAAAGTCGAGCGATGCGCCCGAAAGCACGAAGAACAGCACGTAGAACGGCGTTGTCCAGCTGTCCGTCCTCTCCATAAGCTCCTCGGAAAAGTCGCATATATTGCAAAATACCGTGCCGAGCATCATGCACGAAAGCAGCGAGGAGAAGGAAACGTGGACGGGCCCTATATTAAACTTGAGGCTCGATATTGCCACCGTAAGCATCACGAAGCCGACGGATATGGCAAGGCGCTTTGAACGGGAATGGAAGAACTTTTCCGCCTGCGTGAATATCCAGCCCATCAGCGCACCGAGAAGCAGCGATAAAACCACCTCTATTATCGGCTCAAGCACTATGGAAAGCACGTTTATATCGCCGCTTCCAAGCGTTTTTGCAACGCCGAAGGATATTGCAAACAGCACCAGACCCACAGCATCATCGAGAGCGACGACGGGAAGCAGTATGTCGGTCAATTTGCCCTTCGCCTTGTACTGCTTGACGACCATCAGCGTGGCGGCGGGGGCAGTTGCGGCGGCAACGGCGCCGAGAATTACGGCGGCGGGAAGCGACAGCACCTCCGGCATGGCAAAGTGAACGGCGATAAGCACAATATCAACCAAAACGGTGGTGAACACCGCCTGGAAAATACCTATGCTCGTTGCCTGCCTGCCGATTTTTTTAAGCTGCTCAAGTCTGAATTCGTTGCCTATCGCAAAGGCGATAAAGCCGAGCGCAAGGTCGCAAAGCACCGAGAAGCCCTCCACCTGTTCAAGGCTCGTAAAGCCTAAGCCCTCAAAGCCGAGACGTCCGAGGCAGAACGGGCCGAGAACGATTCCCGTGACAAGGTATGCCGTGACCGCCGGAAGTCCGGCAAGCTTTGCAAGCCTCGTAAGTGCAAGTCCGATGAGCAATGCCACGGACAGCGTCAGCAGTATAAGCGCAGCGTTCATATAGATTACCTTTCGGGCATACAAGAAGCCCATAAAGAAAATGCCGTTTATTTTTTAAGGGGTTTCTTGATAGTCGGAGCGATGCTCCAAAGCCGTATTCTACCCTTAGAACATACAAAAGTCAATCGTTTTTTACAGCAAATATGAAAATAAGAAAAGCGCCCGGGAAAGCACTCCCGAACGCATTCAAGGAATCGTTTGAAGCTAAAATCATTCCTCCGCAAAGTACGCTTCGACAAGCCTGTTCAGGGCATCCTGGTCGTACCTGCCCATAAGCTCCCTTGCCGAGTGCATCGCAAGCATCGGCACGCCTATGTCCGCCGTGCGCATTGCAAGGTTTGCCGATGCGTAGGAGCCGAGCGTTCCGCCGCCCCTGAGGTCGGGACGGTTCATAAAGCGCTGATAGGGTATGTCGTACTTTTTGCACAGACCCTCTATTATGCCAATGCCCGTCGCCTCGGTCGCATAGCGCTGCTCATAGTTCATTTTAAGAGTAACGCCGGAGTTCATGACCGCATTGCAGGAGGGATCCGAAAGCTCCGCCCTGTTTGGGTGCTTGGCATGGGCAACGTCGCACGAAAGCATGAAGCCGTTCATGAGTGAGTCGATATACTCGGGTCTTGTCATGCCGAGAGCGAACGCCAGCTTTTCCAGCAGCATTCCGAGCAGGCTGCTGTTTGCGCCCTGCTTGGTCTGGCTTCCCACTTCCTCGTTGTCAAACAGTATAGCGGCACTCACGCCGTGCTTTATCCCGCAGTTGGCTATGCCGGCAAGGCACGCAAAGGAGGACGTGATGTTATCAAGCCTCGGCGCAGAGAGGAAATCCTCGTCAAAGCCGATAAAGCAGCTCTTTTCGGCATTGTACAGGCAAAGGTCATAGCTTAAAATATCGTCGGCGCTCACGTTCATGTGCTCGGCAAGCTTTTTCACAAAGTAGCCGTCCTTGCTCCATTCCTTTTCTACGGTCCTGCATATCGGCAGAAGGTCCCTTGCGGCGTTGAGCTCCACGCCCTTGTTGACCTCCCTGTTCATGTGAATGGCAAGGTTGGGGATGGTGAACAGCGGCTTTTTCATGTCTATCAGCCTGCGCTCGGGGCAGAGCACGTTTTCACCCCTGAGCGTTACCATGCCGGCGACGCTGAGCGGTCTGTCGAGCCATGTGTTGAATATCATGCCGCCGTAGGGCTCTATGCTGAGCTTCAGACAGCCCGCCTCGGTCTTTTCGGGCGAGGGCTTGATGTAGAAGCAGGGCCAGTCGATATGCGATGCGGCGAGCCTGAACCCGTCGCCGCCCCTGCACTCCGAGCCGACTACAAACGCCATAAGCATCGTATTGAAACAGCTTACATAGTATTTTCCGCCCCTTTGAAGCTCCCACGGTTTTGCCTGTTCAAGTGCGGTAAAGCCCTCTGCATCGAGCAGGTTCCTTGCGTACTCCACCGCATGATGCGGCGACACCGAGCCCTCCAGCATGGAAATAAGTCCGTTAATGTCCTTTTGCATTGCGTTTTCTCCCCTTGATTATGATTATTTCGGTCACGCCGAATGAATTACTTTTTCGCCGTTTCGATATAGTCCGCTTCCACGGCCGTTTCGTCCTCCGCCCGGTCGCACAGCGGACGCCTGCCCATATCGACAAAGCCCCGGATTATGTCGGTCACATCCTCGGCAAAGCGCCTGTACTGGCTGTCGGTGAACGGAAGCGACGTGGAGGGCATCGTCTTGTTTGCCCAGTTGTTTATTATAACGTCGGCGGCGTTTCCGTTGTAATGTACGAATACGCTGCTGTATCTCGACGTTGCACGCACCATGCTTCTGTAATCCAAAAGGGCGGCGCAGCGCTCCTCATCAAAAAACTCCGCAAGCCCGTCGTAGCTCTGCGCAAGCACCTCAAAGCGCCTCTGGAACGCCTCGGTGCCTATATTCTCCGCCAGCTTGTACGGACGCTTCATTTTAAGCATAAGCCCCTCGGTGTCGAATGCGCCCTTGGGACGTATCATAACGTCGGGAGCATTAAGGCTGCTGTCCTCAAAGCGCATGACCTGCGCATCGTTTATTACCTTTAGGTCCGCCTTCTTGCCGGCGGTTTTTGAATGCCTCTGCTTTATGACGAGATATGCGGACTTGAAAGCCCTGCCGCCGTATTTGCCCGAAAGCATATTGAGCGTTGTGAACCTGCCGAGCTGCACAAGTCCCATTCCCTTTACATCCGCCTTGTCAAAGCCCCCCTGACGGTCAAAGCGGAAGCTGCCGCCGAAGTATTTTTTGCACACGGGGAACAGGTACTTTTCCTCGTAAGCGTCCCTGAACTTCTTCTCCGTAGGATCGACAAATGCCGCCGCAAAGCCTATCGTGGCCGCAAGCAGTCCGAGTCCCACCCATATCATGTATTTCATGGTGCTGCCAACGCCTACCGCAACGGCGATCACGGCGGCGATGAACAAAATGCCGGCGATCCTTGTTCCCCTGCTGTGTCGTTTGGCAAGCTTTGCCACGGTTTCATAATTCATGCTCGTTTCCTTCCCCGGTTATCCGTGATAAAAATTCATGGCCATGCAGCCGTAAGCGTTCAGCAGTATGCCGAACACGATAATGTATATCTCGTAATGTTTAAGCGTTTGCGGCGTACCGGAGGGCTGCAGCGCCTCCTCCTTCAGCCGTGAGCAGGCAAGATACATCGCAAGCATCGGCAAAAGGTCGCATATATACCTTGCCCCGAACTGCCATCCGCCCATGGTTTTGTGCATACAAAGAAGCAGAAGCTCCAGCAGCATGCCCGTCATAAGCACTGCAGAAACGGCATTCGTGCGCCGCTTTATTATGTTTTTCGCCGCCGATACAAACAGCAGAATGAACAGCGGATTTGCCACGAAGAACATGAAGCCGTTGAATATCGAATACTCCATTCTAAGCTTCCCGCCATCAAATTTAAGCTCCACGGGGTCAAACTGCTGCAAAAGATTCGGCCAAATATAGCTTAAGCTGAACTGCCCCTTTTCCGACTCGGTAAACTCGGGCAGATAGTTGTGTCCGAACTCAAGCGGATTGTCGAAGCGAATGTAATTGTACCAAAGATACGCACAGCCAATCAGCACGGGCGCAATAAGGCACTTCCACTGCTTGAGCGCCGTTTTGAAAAAGCCTCCCTCGCCGTCCTCCCTGTCGTTCATGTAAAAGAAAACGAAAATTATCGGAAACAGCAGTATGTAAAACGGGCGGCAGCCGACCGCAAAGGCGGTGAAAAGATATGCAAGAACACGCCTGTTCGTGAGCGCACAGTAAACCGTCAAAAGCCCCAGCGCAAGCGCCAGAAGCTGCGCCTGGAACCACACGCCGCCGATGGTGCTCATCCAAAACGTGCTGCTTCCCCATATAAAGCCAAGCGCAAGCAGCGCCGCATGGGTATCCTTCATTTTGCAGAGCCTGAAAATCTTGTACGCAGCGGCAGCGATTATCAGCGCATATACCATCACGACGAGGTTATTCGGGGTATCCATGCCGAAAATCAGCGTCAGAGGGAACATGACCACGCTCGGGAACGGAGGGAAGGACACAAAATACTCACCGTTATACACGGCAAGCTCCAGATAATTTGCGTGCCGGGCATCTACCGACAGCCTTCCGCTTTGCCAGCCGTACGCCTGCAGGGTATAGCTGTCCCAGGCATTGTGCTCAAGCAGCGTTCCGCCGTAAAGGTCATGTATGAAAAAGTAGCCCGTAAGCATTATCAAAAGCATCAAAACGAGCGTTTTGTCAAACAATGCACGCTCTTTTGCGCCGTGGGCAGGTCTTTGGTTATTGGCGGCTTTTTTCTTTTGAGAGCCCATGCTTTTCTCCGACATATTTTTTCACCTATATTATACAACCCATTTTCGTCAATGGCAATCTTATTGCCCATGATTTGCAAAAGTATCACAAATCGCCTCCGCTTCGTATATTCCGCCGCCTGTGCGTCAATACTATCTGTAAAAGCTTATGAAAGGACTCATTGACGATTTATGGATAAAGGCAAAGGCTCCGTTTGGAGCAAGATTGGTAAGTTTTTTAAGCAAAAGGGCATATATGCGGTTTTGATGGGCTGTCTGGGGCTTGTCGGCGTTGCGGCGGCGTTTGTGTTTGCGCCGCCCGAAAAGGCGCCGGCGGAGCCTACCCCCACGCCGTATTCGGCCCATGCCGGCGTTGGGCTTGACGAGCATCTGGACGAGCTTAAAACCCCGTCGGTAAAGCCCTCCGTCACCCCTAAGCAGACGGCGCCCCAATTTACGGCAACGCCCGACTTTACCGCCGCCCCTCCAACCTCACGTCCCACGCACAGCGCAGAGGCAAAGCTTCCTGCACCCGTGAGCGGCGAGGTTATTTGGGACTTTGCGATGACGGAGCTGATTTTCTCACGCACGCTCAACCACTGGACGACGCACTCCGGCATTGACATTGCCGCAAAGCTCGGCACGGAGGTCAGGGCAGTAAAGGGCGGCACCGTTTCCAAGGTATATAACGATGACCTTTTGGGCGTTACGGTGGAGCTGACCCACGAGGGCGGCATAAAGACCGTTTACGCAAGCCTGCAGGAGACGCCGCCCGTTTCGGTGGGCGACAAGGTTGCCGCAGGCGACGTTATAGGCTGCGTGGGCAAGACCGCCGCAAGCGAGTGCGCCGACAAAAGCCATCTGCATTTTGAATACATAGTGAACGGAGAATGGGTAAATCCCCGTGACCTTATACTGATCGCAGAATAAAAAAACGGCTTGAAGGCCGAATTTACAGCGTTGGGCTGCCGGATAAAGGCTCTCGGATGAATGCGGAGCCAATGAAGGCGGCTCATTTTTTGCCGATATACTTTATGACGTATTTTGCGGCTATGCCCGTAAGCGTTCCCGTGACCGCCGCCGACAGCAGCAGGAACGGAAAATAGGTGAAAAGCAGAACCGTTTGCCCCGTGACCAGGCAGGCAACGGCTATCTGCGCCGCATTGTGCGCCACCGCACCAAGCACGCTCACACCTACGGTACCGATGTTCTTTATACGCCGTGCAAAAAGCATCGCCGCAAGGCTCAAAACGCCCCCCGCCAAGCTGTACAGCATTCCCGACAGACCCGAGAACAAAAGCCCCGAAAGCAGCACCTTCAGCACCATAAGCGCAGCAGCCGCCCTGCCGCCCAGAATATAGATCGCATACAGCAGCACGGTGTTCGACAGTCCGAGCTTTATCCCGGGCATACCCGCAAACAGAGGAAACAAACTTTCTATATAGCCCAGCACGAGTGCCGCAGCGGTAAGTATCGCAAACCTTGCAAGCGCCTTCGCTTTCATTTTGCTTCCCCTTCCGTAAGCTGAACCGAAACACCGTTGGGCAGGCATATTATCCACCCTCCGAGCGCCCTGCCGGCGGCGTTTTCGGGCGTGACGCTGCCCTGCTTTATGCAGTTTTGATTTTGGCAGGTGGAGCTTTTCATATATACGCCGTTTTCGGTTATCTCTATAACGTTTTCGCCGCCGTCCGGATGCGTAATTACCACGGTCGCAGGCTCGCCGTACGGAAGCCGTTTATACTCTGCGTCATCGACAAATATCACCACCTCGTCGGCGGTATTTGCCGGAGCACGACCAAAAAGCAGCAATATCGCCGCCGCAAGCACAACCGCCGCCACTATCGGAATATCCTTTTTCAATAACTTCATTCCCTTTGCCACGCTCCGACTTTTTAATTAAATGATAGTGCCGACCGGGCTATTTGTCAAACGGAGCTTTTTTTGTGTGCGCTTTTGCGGTAAAATTGATTCAATGGGGCAAACTAAGCACGGGAGGAAACCGCATTGGAAAACAGCAAAAGCACATTTGAACGTATATACGACGTTGTTCGGCGCATTCCGAAGGGCTTCGTTGCGTCCTACGGACAGGTTGCACAGCTTGCCGGCAATCCCCGCTGGGCAAGGGTAGTGGGCTATGCGCTCCACGTCAACCCCGACCCGTTTTCAATTCCCTGCCACCGTGTCGTCACCAAGGACGGCAGAGTGTCCCCGGCATTCGCCTTCGGCGGCGAAAATATGCAGATCTCGCTCCTTGAAAACGAAGGCGTGACCTTTTCGGAGCCCGGAAAGGTGGATATGGCACGTCACCTTTGGAGAAAAACGACATAGATCCGTCAAAAAACTTATTTTATTCGCATTTTGTTCAAATTTTTGGTGCAATTTGAATCAATACATTGTATAATCTTATACAGGAAGCTGCTGCACGGCATAGCTTAGGCGTTGTTTGCACGGCCGCATCACCGAATTTGGATTTATCCGAACTGATTTTTACGATGCGCCCACATTGCGTTTTATTTCATTATTCCACCGCAATCGCAAATCCCTCGCCTCCGCATTTTGTGCGTTGTGCTGCCGTGTGTTTTGTGCGTCTTGTTTTGCGCACCATGCCGCAGCTTCAAAACGGAGGTTATACATGGAACAAAAAAAGAAAAAATGGGGGGACAGACGAGACGGCGTCTGGCTGAAGGACATTGACGCCCTTCACGCATTTATGCCGTATCTGTACCCGAACAGGGCGGATAACGAAGCCTTTATCTCCGAGTGCATCGACATTACGGAGCTGAATGCCTACATCGCCAAAAAGAATGCGGAAAACCCCGAGTACCCGTACACGTTTTTCCACGTTCTTGCCGCCGCAATCGTTAAAACCGTCACCCTTCGTCCCAAAATGAACCGCTTCATCGCAGGCAGGCGCATATATCAGCGCAACGATATTTCGCTCGCCTTTGTCGTGAAAAAGCGCTTTGCGGACGAGGCGCACGAGGCGCTTGCGTTTATCAGGTTTCCCGAAACGAGCACCGTAGAATCCGTGCACAATCGCATAATGGCGGAGATTAACGAGTGCCGCAGCGACAAGCTCGACAACTCCACCCAGGGCATGGAAACGCTCAAAAAGCTGCCCAGACCCATACTCCGCTTTGTCATGTGGATACTGATGAAGCTCGATTTCTACGGGAGAGTGCCCTACTCGCTGGTGAAAACCGACCCCAACTATTCTTCCGTGTTCATTTCCAATCTCGGCTCCATAAATCTGAAGGCGGGCTATCATCACCTGACCAACTGGGGGACGAACTCCCTTTTCATCATCATCGGTGAAAAGTCCAAAAAGCCCTTCTATGACGACGAGGGAAACGTGACCATGCGGGATACGCTCGAGCTCGGTCTGACGCTCGACGAGAGAATAGCGGACGGCTACTATTATTCAAAGACCATCCGGCTTTTGAAAAAACTTTTGCAAAACCCCGAGCTGCTTGAAGCTCCGGCGAACGAGGAGATTGATTACTGATGGAAATAAACGTAAAAGCACCCTGGAGACCCTTTTTGGGGGAGGTTCCCTTTACACTTGAATATTCCGAAAAGACGATGTGCAACAAGGTCATCGAAACTGCGGAAAAATACCCCGACTACATCGCCTATGACTTCATGGGCAAAAAGACGACCTATAAGACCGCCGTTGAGGATATACGCACCTGCGCCAGGGCACTGAAGGCTCTCGGCGTAAAGCCCGATGAGCGTGTTACGATCTGCCTGCCCAACTGCCCGCAGGCGATAACCATGTTCTACGCCGTAAACCTTATCGGCGCAATAGCGAACATGATACATCCGCTTTCGAGTGAGCAGGAGATACTGTTCTATCTCAACGATTCAAAGAGCGTTGCCGCAATAACCCTCGACCGCTTCTACGGCAAGTTTGCCGCCATAGTTTCCGACGCTCCCCACCTTAAAAACCTCATCATAACCAGCATCCGCGACGGACTTTCCCCCGTCATGAAGCTCGGCTACGATCTCACCGAGGCGAAGAAGGTAAAGAAAATACCCAAGGATGCGGACATACTGCGCTGGACCGCTTTCATGAAGCTCGGCAGTGCGTTTGCCGGCGAATATGCCGTCCCCCGCAGGCGCGAGGATGCGGCCGTAATACTTTACAGCGGCGGCACGACCGGCACCAACAAGGGCATACTGCTTTCAAACTACAACTTCAACGCACTCGGCGCACAGATTGTCGCAACCAACCCTATGTTCTCCGCAGGCGACAAGATGCTCGCCATAATGCCCATGTTCCACGGCTTTGGTCTCGGCGTAAGCATCCACTCCATGCTCGTAAACGGCGGACGCTGCGTGCTCGTGCCGCAGTTTACGCCCAAGACCTATGCAGAGCTTCTGGGCAAGCATCATCCCAACTTCATCGCAGGCGTACCCACGCTGTTTGAGGCGCTCCTTCGTATAGACGGCCTTGAAAAGCTCGACCTTTCCTGCCTTAAAGGTGTTTTCTCCGGCGGCGACTCGCTCTCTGCGGAGCTTAAAAAGCGCTTTGACGCCTTCCTGAAGGCGCACAAGGCGACCATCGAGGTCAGGGAGGGCTACGGCACGACCGAATGCGTCACGGCAAGCTGCCTGACACCCACCACCATTGCCAAGGAAGGAAGCATAGGCATCCCCTTCCCCGACACCTATTATAAAATAGTATCGCCCGGCACTCAGGACGAAGTTCCCTACGGCGAGGAGGGCGAGATATGTCTGACAGGCCCCACGATGATGATCGAGTACGTCAACCATCCCGAGGAAACCGCAAACACCCTTCAGCATCACAGCGACGGTCTTACATGGGTCCACACGGGCGATCTCGGCGTCATGGACTCGGACGGCTACATCTATTTCCGCCAGAGGATAAAGCGCATGATAGTCACCAGCGGCTACAACGTGTATCCTTCTCAGCTTGAAAACATACTCGACAAAAACGAGTACGTACACCTCAGCTGCGTTATCGGCGTTAAGGATCCCTATAAGATGCAGAAGGTCAAGGCGTTCGTCGTTCTCAAGCCCGGCTACGAGCCGTCGGATTCGATAAAGACGGAGCTTCTCGATTACTGCCGGAAGAATATTGCAAAGTACGCCATGCCCTACGACATAGAGTTCAGGGGCGAGCTGCCCAAAACGCTCGTCGGCAAGGTGGCATACCGTGTCCTCGAGGAGGAGGAAAGCGGCAAAACGGCGTAAAGGGCTTTAACAGATCAAAGCTCCTCCGTAA
>JAEDJH010000058.1 GCA_016296415.1 Clostridia bacterium
GCACGGTATTTTATGCGGAGATTATCGTACTTCACACCGTATTTATGTCCGTGGCAGGCGAATATCCTGACATTTTCAAACGTAAATACCGCTTCGGTGTTTTCTGCGCTCATGTCGCAATTTCCGCTCACAGAACAAACAGGTACTCCCGTCAGCCTTCGGAGATAATCCGCATCCGACGTAAGGTCGCCGAGGTGTATCCATGCATCGGCATCGGGTATTGCGTTTACCGCACCGATAATTGATGCCGCAAAGCCATGTGTATCGCTGATTAAACCTATCTTCACGCTTTTTCCCTTCAAACAAACCTTCTCATGTAATCTGCGAGATTGCCGTATGCTATTCCCGCAATCTGTTCCTCTGTATAGCCCAGTTTTTCAAGGCGCTTGGGCAGCTTTTGAAGCATCGAGGAATTGCTCAGTCCCTCGGGATAGCTTCCCATACCGTCAAAATCCGAACCGATACACACCGAGCGGATTCCGCCAACCTCCGCCACACGCTCAATTTGCCGGATTATGTCGTCTATGCAGGCGGTCGGTCTTTTTGTAAGCTGTAAATGGAAAAAGTTGATCCCGATAACACCGCCTCTTGAAGCGATCTCCTTTATATGCTCGTCTGTAAGCGACCTCGGGTGTTCAAACACGCTCCTCGAATTGGAGTGGGAAGCGAATATCGGCGCATCTGTAAGCTCAAGTATATCGTCTATTCCCCTGTCACTGAGGTGCGCCGTATCAATAGCCATATTCAGCCGGCACATCTCCCGAACCACATCACGCCCGAAAGCCGTCAGTCCCTTTGCATGCTTCCTCATGGCGGGCTGTGCCAGCTCGTTGGTGTAATTCCATGTCAGCGCCATTGCCCGTACGCCAAGCCTATGCAAGACACGCAGGTTGGCAATATTGCCCTCGATCGCCTCTCCGCCCTCTACGGTCAGAACAGTCGCATATTTTCCGCTTTCCGGCACATAATCCCTGTCGAAAACACAAAGCTCTTCGTGCTTTGCCAGCATATCGTGATAGGCGTCCACCATTTCCATACACTGATGCAGGTAGGGTTTTTTGATTTTTGAATCCACCCACACGGCATAAAGCTGCAGGCGAACATTACCCTCCTTCATATAGGGCAGAGCGATGGCCTGACCTCCCCTCGGGCTGTCAAAATCATAGTTTCTGTTCACTGCACCGTACAGATAATCGCAATGAGCATCGGCAATCGGATACATACAACACCTCAAGACACTTTTAATAACAGACAGGGCTGTCTCCACCTACGGTATATTCGCCGGCGGTCCCGATAAGACCCGCGATTTGCCGTTACGGTAAAAACAGCCCCTTTATTACTTATTTTGCAAACTCGACTGCTCTTGTTTCCCTGATGACATTGACCTTGATCTGTCCGGGATACTCAAGCTCTGTCTCGATGCGCTTCACGATGTCCTTCGCCATGATTATGGTAGCCGCATCGTTTACACACTCGGGTTTTACCATTATGCGTACTTCTCTGCCGGCCTGGATCGCAAAGGATTTGTCAACGCCCTCGAAGGAGTTGGCGATGTCCTCGATCTTTTCAAGGCGCTTGATGTAGTTTTCAAGCGTTTCACGCCTTGCACCGGGTCTTGCCGCCGAAATCGCATCCGCCGCCTGCACGAGTACGGCCTCGACCGTATTAGCCTCAACATCGCCGTGGTGCGCCATGATAGCGTGGATAACCTGGTTATTCTCACGGTATTTCTTCGCAACGTCGGCACCGATTTGAATATGCGGCCCCTCGATCTCGTGGTCAAGCGCTTTACCGATGTCGTGCAAAAGTCCCGCACGCTTTGCAAGCGAAACGTTTGCGCCAAGCTCTGCAGCCATTATTCCCGCAAGGTGTGCAACCTCAACGGAATGCTTCAGCACATTCTGACCGTAGCTGGTGCGGTATCTGAGCCTTCCCAGCAGCTTTACAAGCTCATGGTGCAGTCCGTGTACGCCCGTATCGAAAACCGCCTGCTCGCCGGCTTCACGTATCTTCGTGTCAACCTCCTTGCGGGCCTTTTCGACCATTTCCTCGATCCTCGCAGGATGTATGCGTCCGTCGAGTATCAGCTTTTCAAGGGCGATCCTCGCAACCTCACGCCTTACCGAGTCAAAGCCCGAGAGTATTACCGCCTCCGGCGTATCGTCGATTATGAGATCAACGCCCGTTGCGGTTTCAAGAGTTCTGATGTTCCTGCCCTCTCGACCGATAATGCGCCCCTTCATCTCATCGTTGGGAAGCGGTACGACGGAAACAGTGGTTTCCGCCACGTGGTCCGCGGCGCAGCGCTGGATCGCCAGCGATACGATGTTCCGTGCCTTTTTGTCAGCTTCTTCCTTTGTCTTTGCCTCTATCTCCCTAAGCAGCAATGCAGCCTCATGTCTCGCCTCACGCTCGACGTTGCCCAGCAGCATTTCCTTTGCCTCGTCCTTAGTCATGGCGGAGATCCGCTCAAGCTCCTGCATCTGGCGTTCGTGCATCTGCTTTACGTTCGCCTCGAGTGTTTCCGCCTCCTTCAGCTTCTTGTTGAGGACCTCTTCCCTCTGACCTATGCTCAAAAATTTGTTGTCGAGCAATTCGTCCCTTTGCTGCAATCTGCGCTCCATGCGCTGCAGCTCGTTTCTGCGGTCCCTGTTCTCTCGGTCATTTTCGCTCTTTATGCGATAAACTTCTTCCTTCGCCTCAAGGATCTTTTCCTTCTTCAGCGTTTCGGCTCTCTTCTGTGCATCCTCAATCATCTTCTGCACAGCGTCTTCGGCCTTTGCAACCTTTGCCTCGGCAACGTTCCTCCTATAGCAGTAACCGCCGAACAACCCGGCAGCCAGCAGAGCAACTCCGCCGCCAACGTATATCAATATTTCCCAGTTCAATTTCTATCAACCTCCAAATCGATTCCGATCGAGTATATAAAACGGCACACTCCGATGAAAATTATCTATATCCATGCATTGCATACCAACATAACTACTCAATGATAGTGTAAATCCTGCGGCAAAAAAAGTCAAGGGCGCATATTGTCAGCACCCTTGAATCTGATAAAATATATTTCCTTTAATTTTTAGCGCCGCCTGCGCTGCTGTTTTCGGCTTCTTCTCTAAGCGCCTGACGAACCTTCGCCTCCACCTCGGCGTAAAGCTCCGCATTATCCTTGAAGAACAGCCTTGCGTTTTCTCTGCCCTGGGCTATCCTCATATCGCCGTAGGAGTACCACGAGCCGGATTTGGTCATTATTTTCTTTTCCACCGCAAGGTCAATGAGCGAGCCTTCTCTGGAAACGCCCTCGCCGTAGATAATGTCGAACTCCGCAACCTTGAACGGCGGTGCGACCTTGTTCTTTACGACCTTTATCCTCGTTCTGTTGCCTACGACGTCGTTGCCGTTTTTGATTGAATCGACCTTTCTCACATCGAGCCTGACCGATGCGTAATACTTGAGTGCGCGTCCGCCCGTGGTGGTTTCGGGATTTCCGTACATTACGCCGACCTTTTCACGAAGCTGGTTGATGAACACCACCACCGTGTTCGTCTTTCCGATTACGCCGGCAAGCTTTCTCAGCGCCTGCGACATAAGCCTTGCCTGCAGTCCCACGTGAGAGTCGCCCATATCGCCCTCTATTTCGGCCTTGGGGACGAGTGCGGCAACGGAGTCGATTATCACGATGTCTATTGCTCCGCTTCTTACAAGCGTTTCGGCTATCTCGAGCGCCTGTTCGCCGTTATCCGGCTGCGACACGAAAAGTTCGTCAACATTCACGCCGAGATTGCCGGCGTATATAGGATCAAGTGCATGCTCGGCATCAATAAACGCCGCCGTTCCACCCGCCTTCTGCGCCTCCGCCACTATATGGAGGGCAATGGTGGTTTTACCGGATGACTCAGGCCCGAATATCTCTATTATTCTGCCCTTCGGCACGCCGCCTATACCCAGCGCCGCATCGAGCTCGATACATCCTGTGGGTATCACGGGCATTCCCGCATTTGATGCGGCGGCGCCGAGTTTCATAATTGCGCCCTTGCCGAACTGCTTTTCTATTTGTGCCAGCGCCGATTCCAAAGCTTTTTCTTTTTCCATGGTTTTTCCCCTCGTTTAGTTTGTGTTTATTATACTACATCTTATTTCATTTGTCATCTGTCATCAATGCTTTTCGCAGCATATCGAGGGCATGCTGTGTGGCATTGTACCTTATTCGGTACCTATCTCCGCTCAGCCGCAGCTCCTTCACCTGTGTTTTGCCGTTTATATACAGTCCCACATATACAAGTCCCACGGGTTTTTCCGCAGTTCCTCCTCCCGGTCCCGCTATCCCGGTGGTGGAAAGTCCAATATCGCTCCCTGCGGTTTTGGCAATACCCTCGGCCATGAGCGCCGCAACCTCCCTGCTGACCGCCCCAACCTTTTCAATGACCGCCATATCCACGCCGAGCCTTTTGTTCTTTGCCTCGTTGGAATACGTCACAGCCCCCTCCAAAAACCATTCGGAGCTTCCCGCAATATCAATAAGTGAGGACGACAGCATTCCGCCCGTACAGCTCTCCGCCGCCGCAAGTTTTAAGCCGCTTTGCTTTATAAGCCTTGCACAAACCGCCTGCAGAGTTTCTCCGTCCTCCGAGTAGACATAATCCCCAACCCTGCGTTTGATCTCATCTATCACGGGGCGCACTATCCGTTCGCCCTCCTCCGCAGTCCTGCACGAGGCGGTCACTCTCAAAAGCACCTCTCCCATCTGGGCATACGGGGCTATCGTCGGGTTTGTCTGTCCGTCTAGCATATCCTTCAGCGTACTTGCCAGAGCGGATTCTCCGTAGTTGAATATTTTAAGCTCCTTGGAAAACAGTGTCGTATCGCACCACTGTCCGATATAC
Source organism: Clostridia bacterium (assembly GCA_016296415.1). Taxonomy (GTDB): domain Bacteria; phylum Bacillota; class Clostridia; order Christensenellales; family CAG-138; genus JAEDJH01. The sequence goes on from JAEDJH010000058.1 coordinate 4,881, forward strand.
GGCAAAACCTGCTCGTCAAGCATCGGGCGCATTTCCTTCGGTGGTCCGGGCATAAGCACGATTATTTTGTCGTTTTTATTTATTATGCACCCGGGCGCTGTACCGTTTTTATTGTAAAGCGGCACGCATCCAACGGGCAGATATGCCTGTTTCAGGTTGTTTTCGGTCATCTTTCTATTCATTCTCGAAAAGCGCTGTTCCATTTCGGTCTTTGCCCGCTCATCGAGATACAGCTCACAGTCCATCACTGCCGCCGCCGCTTCCTTTGAAATATCGTCGTCGGTCGGTCCGAGACCTCCCGTCATCAGCACAACGTCCGACCTCTCCAGCGCCGTTTTTATCGTTCCGCAAAGCCTGTCCCAGTTGTCACCTACGGTTGAATTGTAATAATGATTTATGCCGTATTGGGCGAGCCTTGTCGCTATATACTGTGCATTCGTGTCGGTTATCTGCCCCATCAGCAGCTCCGTACCTATGGATAAAATTTCAGCTATCATACTATCTCCGTTTACTTAAAGCTTATCGCAGCTTTATTTTTAACAATATACTCCACGCCCGACAAAATCGTCACCGTCACCGCAAGCCATGTGAATATCACGTCAAGCGGAACACCGAGCTTTCCGAAAAACGGATTCCCGAGCAAAACCCATGTAATGGCGACGCATTGCAGCGTGGTTTTTAGTTTTCCCGTCTTGCTCGCCGCTATTACCGTACCCTTGCCCGCCGCCACAAGCCTTATGCCGCTTATTACAAATTCCCTTGCGATTATTATGAAAACGGCAACGGGGTTCATCATATCAAACGCCGCCAGCATTATTAGTGCGGCGGAGGACAGCAGCTTATCTGCAATGGGATCCATAAGCTTGCCAAAGTCCGTGACGATATTGTGCTTTCTTGCATAAGCGCCGTCGATTATGTCGGTTATATACGCCAAAACGAATATGCCCGCCGCAATATAGTTCCAAAAATCCCACGGCAGGTAAAAGCACGCTATAAGTATCGGCGGCATGCACATTCTGAAAATTGTAAGCTTGTTAGGTAAATTCATATCTGCTCTCCGTAAATATCGTATTCGTCCGCACCCGTAAGCCGAACGTTTATAAAGTCTCCCACCTTTGTCGAAACCGAAACTTCACCGACGATTATGCTTCCGTCAATGTCGGCTGTCTCCGCATACGAACGGCAAAAAGCGGTCGTACCGTCCATACCTTCCACTATTACCCGTTCCGTATCGCCTATGCGTCTTTCATTGAGAAGCCTCGATATTCTTTGCTGCTGTCTGTACAGGCGATCCAGCCTTTCTTCCTTGACGGCCTCGTCGATTTGTCCGTCAAATTCGGCAGCAGGCGTATCGTCCTCCGGCGAATACGTAAACGCCCCCAGTCTGTCGATCGGATTTTTCTCAAGAAAATCGAGCAATTCTTCAAACTGCTCCTCGGTCTCACCGGGGAATCCCACTATCGCCGTCGTCCTTATCACAAATTTTTCGGATTTGCTGCGTATGTATTTTATAATGTGTTCGATATGCTCCCTTGATCCGTGGCGGTTCATCGCCAAAAGAAGCTCTCTGTTGATATGCTGTATCGGCATATCAATATAGTTCACTATCTTCCCGCTTTCGGCCATAAGGTCAATTAGCTCTTCCGTTACGGTACTCGGATAAGTGTAAAGAAGCCTTATCCACTCTATGCCATCAATATCGCAAAGCGCCTTCAAAAGCTCCGTTATCATGGGCTTACCGTATATATCCGTGCCGTAACCTGTGGTATCCTGTGCGATCACCTCTATTTCCTTTACGCCCGACTCAGCCATCCATCTTGCTTCGTCAAGGAGCTTTTCCATCGGTTCGCTGCTCCTGCCGCCTCTGATAAGCGGAATGGCGCAATAGGTGCATCGGTTGTCGCAGCCGTCGCCCACCCGAAGGTAGCCCCTGTGCGGAGGAGTAGTCATTATCCTTCTTGCACACGCTGCTTCGGGCGCCGGTTTGCCGCATCTTTTTGCAAGCTCATTCACCAGCCTGCCGTATTCCCTTACGCCGTAAAACATATCGACCTCGGGCATCTCCTCCGCAAGCTCCCTGCGATAGCGCTCACTAAGGCAGCCGGTCACGATCAAAAGCTCACAGCTTCCCTCGGTTTTATATTGCGCCATTTCGAATATGGTTCCGATGGACTCTTCCTTTGCCGGAACGATGAATCCGCAGGTGTTGACGATTATTATCTCCGCCTGTTCGGGATCGGAAACAATCTCAAAGCCGGAGGACGTCAGCATCCAGAGCAGCTTTTCCGTATCCACCGCATTTTTTGAGCACCCGAGAGATACCACGCCAACCTTATTCATCGTCGCTTCCTCCGATCACGGCATTTGTTCCGAATTCCTGCTCATATTCGGCCTTGGTGATAAGCACCTTTCTCGCCTTGCTTCCCTCAAAGCCGCTGACATACTTTTTCTCCTCCATAATATCAACAAGCCGTGCCGCCCGTGCGTAACCCACACGAAGCTTTCGCTGTATCAGCGATATGGACGCAACGCCCGTTTCGATACAAATTGAAACCGCCTCGGGAAGCAGTTCGTCCTCCTGCTTTCCTCCGCCCTGTACCGTCTGCGGCTTTGCGGTGGATATTATTTCGTCAATGGTTTTTACGTCCTGTGTTTGGGCGATGCTGTGCTTGATGAAAAAGTCGGTTATCTCCTCGACCTCTTCATCGGAAACGTATGCGCCCTGCGCCCTTACCGGTTTACCCGCGCCGTTTGCATGGAACAGCATATCGCCCTTTCCGAGCAATTTTTCAGCTCCCATGCTGTCCAAAATTACCCTCGAGTCGATTCCCGACGAAACCGCAAACGCTATCCTCGACGGGATATTGGCCTTTATAAGTCCGGTTATAACATCGGTTCTCGGGCTTTGCGTGGCAACTATGAGATGTATCCCGCAGGCCCTGCCGAGCTGCGCAATGCGGCAGATGGCGTCCTCAACATCCTTTGCGGCAACCATCATAAGGTCTGCAAGCTCATCGACGATTATTATCAGCTTCGGCAGCTTATCCTCGTCGTTTTCCTGCATGGCATTGTATCTTGCAAGGTCCCTTGCGCCGATCTTCGCCATTTTATTATAGCGCTGTTCCATCTCATGCACCGCCCATTTCAGCGCACCAGCGGCCTTTTTGGGATCGGTAACGACGGGCATCATCAGATGCGGCAATGTCGAGAACACGCTCAGCTCCACAACCTTCGGATCTATGAGTATCATCCTAAGCTCCGCAGGCGTTGCCTTGTACACCATGCTGATTATTATGCTGTTTATGCACACGCTTTTTCCCGCACCGGTCTGTCCGGCGATAAGAAGATGCGGCATTTTATCTATCTCCGCTATAAGCGGCGCTCCCGCAATATCCTTTCCGAGTGCGAGCGATGCCGGAGATTTTGACTTGTCAAAATCCCTTTCCTTTAT
>JAEDJH010000005.1 GCA_016296415.1 Clostridia bacterium
GTGACCCCTTGCTTGTAAGGCAAGTGCTCTCCCAGCTGAGCTATGCTCCCACATCACGACTGTGACAAGCGATATTATAGCGTATGAGTTTGTTGGTGTCAATAATTTTTTTAGGATTTTTTTAAATTCTTTCGGTACACAGCTTCGTGACGAACGCACCGCAGCGCCAAACGGGGAAAAATCCGCGGAATAGCGGCATTTTTGACGCATAGATCGTTTGAGACGCTTCGGACATCGCACGGGGCGGACAAAAAAGACCACCTGCATTGCAGATGGTCGGGATTGCGGTTTAGGGGCTTATGCGATCCTTCTCAGGAAGAAATAGAGCCTCGACTGGGCTTCGGCATAGCCGTATTCATCGCCGCAGGTATAGAGCGTGACGAAAGTATCGGACGGGCTGACGCTTACGCCGAGATCTATTTCCGAGCGTTGGAGCTGCTTGTTAATCCACTCCTGCACCTCGGAATCCGTGTATTCGTAAAGCGAATTGCCGTTGTAAAGTATCGTGGAGGTAGGCTCCTCGTGCGGAGTTTCATAGAGCGCAAATATCTCAAACTCCATATAAGTGCCTTCGATGGTTATTCCGATAACCCTGTTTTTGAACGTGAGCAGACTTTCCTTGTTGTCCTGAAGGTCGTGCAGGGCATGGAACATCGTCTTGGCAACCCTCATGTTGTGACCGGTTATCGTGTTGTTTTTCCAGAGATTTCTCTGCCACGAATAGATGCTTCCTCCGTCACTTTCGTTGCCGTCAATATCGTGGTAGTTGTAGAACCACTTGCCGCTTGCATCGCAAAGTATCGGATAGTCTATGACCGTGCCGTCTACGGCTATATAGCCCATTACGTCGTCGTTTTTATCGAGCGCCGCCTGATATTTTTCCATATACGGGTCGGTTATCGGGAACTGCGACAAAACGCCCGTTCCCCTTGAGTGCTTGTTTATGTGCTGGAACGGACTGCCGCTTTCGAACAGCTTTGCCGCCTCGATAAACGCACCGTGAAGGTCGATGCTGCCGTTGCCGTATTTTGTAATAAGCTCAACGTCCGTGTTGCTGATGCTGCCGTCGCCGTTGAGGTCGCCCTTTATCACGACCGTGCCGTAAAGCGTGTCTCCGTCGTATATCTCCGCACCCGTGCCGACGATGGCGTCGTCCGCAAGCTCTTCGCCGCCGCTTTTTACCGTTACCGATTCAAGCCCCGCAAGCGCTCCGATGACCTTTTTTATGCTTTCACAGGCGGTGTTTGCGGGAAGTCCGGTTATGTAGCCGTTTGCGTCCTTTGATGCACGCAGGCTCCATGCGAATACGGCAGTCTGCCTGTTGTCGGGATCGCCGTAAGCAATTACACTGCCTTCGGCGTCCATGACGAGCTGATAATCGCTGCCGACAGCCGCTTCAACTGCGCGGACATCGCTTTCGGAGGCAAAGAGGGTTTCTGCGTTTGAAAGCACCTTTCCGTCGCTTGTTACGGCGCTGAGTATGCCGTTGCTCAGGGCTATGGACTGTACGTTTGTCCATGCGGAGGTGTCTGCGGCAAGGGTGGTGACGACCGTGCCGTCCGCTTTGAGGGCGGCCGCCGCATCGCCGCTCGCTGCGATCTGCAAGACGCCGTTCCATGCGGAAACGTCGGGGGCACTGCCGAATGCGGACACACTGCCGTCCGATGCGAGGCAGAGAGTGAAGCCGCTGCCTGCGGCTATCGAGGATATGCCGGCTGCGGAGGAGGCGTCACATGAGCTTGAGCCCGAGGTCAGCACCGTGCCGTCAAGCTTGAGCCCGACGATGTGTGTGTCGCTTACGGCAACACGCACGACGTCCTTCCACGAGGCCACGTTACACGAGGAGGCGAGCTTGCCCGTTAAAACGACGGTGCCGTCGGACGCAACGCCTGCCGTGCTGTCGGTTGCAACGGCGATCTGTACGATGTTTTTCCAGCTTGAAACGTTCCTTTGACCAAAATCGTTTCTGCCTGCGGTAAGCACGGCGCCGTCGGTTCTGAGTGCGGCGGTGTGGGTGGAGCAGGTCAATATACTGCCTGTATTTATCGGCTGTCCGAAATCGACCTCGATAACGGGCTTTTCCGTGGGCTGGGCGGTGGGATCGCCGATTATATCCACGGGAGTATCCACGGGTTTTTTGCAGCCGACCGTGCCGATGAGCATGAGTGCCATAAGCAGGAAGCATACGATTCTCTTCATAGTTCAAACAGTCCTTTCTTAAATCGACCCATTGCGGGTGCATAGTAACACATAATATATTTCAATGATAGCATATTTGACCGATTATTAAAATGGATACAGCCAAAATTTTTTAATTGTTCACTTTTAACGCTTTTTTATCGCAGTGCTTTGACAAAAGGCGGCAAAAAGCGTACCGCAAACGGTAAATAGGCAATATCCTGCTGTATTGCATCGATTTGGCGGATGTGATAACATTATATTACAGAAGAAACTTATACGGAGGATGGGCCGGTCACAATGAAAGGCGGATTAAAACGGCTGCTTGAGGATAAAGTATTTTGGCGTTCGATGCTTAGGATCGCATTTCCCGTGGCAATGCAAAACCTGCTTGCGTCATCGCTTGCTTTGATAGACTCACTTATGGTGGGACAGCTCGGCGATACTGCGCTTGCGGCGGTGGGAATAGGCTCACAGCTTTCGTTCTTTGCAAATATACTTATGTTCGGCATAGTGTCGGGCGGTGCGGTGTTTGCCGCCCAATACTGGGGAAGCAAGAACATGAAGGGCATAAGCAAGGCACTGGGCGTGATGCTCTGCTGCAACGTGCCGATCGCGCTGGTGTTTGTGCTGCTTGGGCTTTTTATCCCCGAGCGGCTTATTGCGCTCTTCTCGCCGGAGGATGCGGCAGTAATACAGGCAGGTGCGGATTATATCCGCATCGCGATGTTCTCGCAGGTGGGGCTTGCGTTCAACCTTGCGTTCTCCACCACGCTCCGTTCGACCGAGGAGGTAAAGATACCGTTCATTACGAGCGGAGTTTCGGTCGTGACCAACCTTGTACTCAATTACATTCTCATATACGGAAAGCTCGGTCTGCCGGCGATGGGCGTAGAGGGTGCGGCGGTAGCAACGGTAGTATCCGCTGTGCTGGGCCCGCTTCTTATGTATCTGATGTCGCTCAAAAAGAAAAATGCCATCTCGGCCGGCTTCAGGGAGCTGTTCGGCTTTGACAGGGAGTTTGTTGCGCTGTTTTTCAAAAAGGCGCTCCCCGTCATGTTCAATGAGGGACTTTGGTCGCTCGGCGTGATGGTGTATAACGCCATTTTTGCGAGGATGGGCACGGACTGCTATGCTGCGCTCACCATATTCCGCACCGTTGAAAATATCGCATTCGTGTTTTTCATGGGTCTTTGCCACTCGTGCAACGTGCTTGTGGGAAAGAACGTCGGCGCAGGGCAGACGGAGACGGCGAAGCTTTATGCAAAGCGCTTTATCCTCCTGATACCCTTTTTGGCGATTGTTGTGGGCGGGCTTGTGATAGCCTTCAGAAACCCGATACTCATGCTCTATGCCGAAACGTCCGACAGCGTAAGAAATACTGCGGCAACGCTGCTTTTGATCTACGGGCTTGAAATGGGGATAAGGAATATCCCGTATATATCCATCGTCGGAATATTCCGTGCCGGCGGAGATACAAAGGTGGGAATGTACTTTGACATAGGCACGCTGTGGATGATCGCCCTGCCGGCAACGTATCTTTGCGGACTTGTCTGGGAGCTGCCGTTTGTAACCACATATCTTGTGATGATGCTCAGCGAGGATCTGCTCAAGGTGGTGCTGTGCCTCATGCGCTTCTTCAGCATGAAGTGGATAAAGCCCGTTGTGAATTTAGGTCCTGCGGAAACGGGGGTCGAAAACGGGTGATACTGGAGCTTATCAAAAAGGAAATACCCAATGCGGACGACAGGCTTGCTCAAAAGCTTGCAAAGTATTACGAAATGCTCGTTGAGTGGAACGGACGCATGAATCTGACCGCAATCACCGATCCGGAGGAGGTCGTCAAAAAGCACTTTGCCGACAGCCTGCTCCCGATGGAGCTTATCCCCGAGGGCGCAAGGTGCATTGACGTCGGAACCGGCGCAGGCTTTCCGGGAATACCGCTTTTAATCGCACGGGGGGATATAAGCGTTGTGCTTCTCGACTCGCTTCAAAAGCGGCTTTCGTTTTTGGAGGCGGTGACAGGCGAATTGGAGCTTTCCGACAGATGCAGACTCGTTCATGCAAGGGCGGAGGACGCCGCACGCATGGCGGAGCACAGGGAAAGATACGACATTGCATTGTCCCGTGCGGTCGCAAATACCGCCGTGCTGCTCGAATACACGGTGCCGTTTTTGAAAACGGGCGGCACGTCCCTCATGTACAAGGGGGCTTCGGCGAGGGAGGAACTCGGCGTTTGCGGCGGCGCCATCGACAAGCTGAAGGTCGAAATTGCGGTGAAGGACTACGAGGCAAGCTGGGGCGAGCGCTGCGTGACAGCCGCAAAAAAACTGTTCCCAACGGCAGCGGCATACCCAAGAAAGCCCGCCGAGATAAAGAAAAAGCCCCTTTGATGGGCAAAAATATCCAGGAAAGGAATGACGGTCATGCCCGTATTCAATATTTTCGGTCAGAAAAACGAACAGCCAAAAAGGCTTGAGGAGATAGACATTAAACGTATCGTCCCCAACCCAAATCAACCGAGGAAGTCGTTCGACGACGAATCCATAGCGGAGCTTGCCCAGTCCATACAGGAGGTCGGACTGATACAGCCCCTCATCGTCAGGAAAACCGACGCAGGCTACGAGCTTGTTGCCGGCGAGCGCAGGCTCAGGGCGATGAAGCTGATAAACATGGAGAAGGCCACCTGCATCGTTCAGGCGGACGTTAAGGAGGAAGCGTCGGCGGTTATGGCGCTGATAGAGAATCTTCAGCGTGAAAACCTGCACTACCTTGAGGAGGCGCAATGCTACAGCGAGCTTCTGACGGGCTTTAACATGACGCAGGAAGAGCTTGCAAAGCGTCTCGGAAAGAGCCAGTCGTCCATAGCCAACAAAATGAGGCTGCTGAAGCTTTCCGAAGAGGTAAAGGCATATATGACCGAAGCGGGGCTGTCCGAACGCCATGCCCGTGCGCTGCTCAAATTATCGAGCGACGAGGAACAGCTCGATATGGTAAAGCAGGTAAAGGAAGGTGCGCTTTCGGTTAAGGAAACGGAAAGCTGCATCGAAAAGCATCTCAACCGGATGTACGATGAGAAGAAGGACGGCGCAAGACCCCGCCCCGTTGTGATGCGCATGGTAAAGGACTACCGTCTGTTTATGAACACGATAAACCATGCTATCGAGGAACTCAGGAGTGCCGGACTCAACGTCGATGTTGAGCAGACGGACAGGGAGGACGGCGTGGACATTTCAATAAAGGTTACAAAACCGTAAAAGGAGCTATATTATGAACAGGGAAAGACTTGTTGAACGCTTTATCAGATACGTCCGCTGCGCCAGCGAATCGGGCAGCGAGAGGAATTTCTGCCTTATGCTCGAGCAGGAGCTTAAAGCTCTCGGGCTGAGCGTGATGAGGGGAGAGGTAGGGGAGCAATGCGGCTCCGACGGCTTTAACATCTATGCTGTGCTTCCCGAAAACGGCGAAGGTCACGGCGAGCCGGTGCTTTTCTCCTCGCACATGGATACCGTGGTGCCGGGCAAGGACATAAAGCCCGTGATCGACGGCGGTATAATCCGCTCCGACGGCACCACCGTCCTCGGAAGCGATGACAAATCGGGCATAGCCGCCGTTATGGAGGCGCTTGAAACCATTGTGGAAAAAGGACTGCCGCACCGCACCGTGGAGGTAATGTTCACCGTTTGCGAGGAGGTGGGGCTCAGGGGCTCACGCTATGCGGACTATTCGTGGATAAAGTCGAAAAGCGCCGTGGTACTCGATTCGAGTGCCGTTGGCTGCGTGATAAACAGAGCGCCGGCAAATTTCAGAATAAACATCGAGATAACCGGCAAGAGCGCCCACGCAGGACTTGCGCCCCACGAGGGCATACACGCACTCAAGGCGGCGTGCGAGGCGATCGCCGAGATACCCTGCGGCTTTGTGGATGACATGACGGTCATGAACGTTGCAAACCTCGTATCAGTCGGAAAGACGAACATAGTTCCCGAAAAAGCGACGTTCAGCATGGAAATTCGTTCCTTTGACGAGGCGCTGCTGCAAAAGCGCCTTTTCGACTCGGAGCAGGCGATAAAGCGTGCGTGCGAAAAGTACGGCGCAAGCTATAAATGGATGCCCGACAGACATTCCGAGGTTATCTATATAAGGGAGGACGCCCCGATAATGCAGGAGCTTCTCGGCATCTATGCGGCTCTCGGGAGAACTCCCGACATCGAAAGAACCTACGGCGGAAGCGATGCAACATGGCTTTGCAGCAACGGCATAGCCGCGCTCAACGTCGGCACGGGTATGCAGGCGGTGCATTCGCTCGACGAGCATATCGCAATATCGGATCTTGAGGATACGGCGGAGATGGTATTGCTGATGATGAAGGGAAAATAAAAACGTCATCTAAGTAAAAAAGCACCACCCGAGAAGGAGCGGAGAGTCCCTTTCCCGGGTGGCTTTTTATGGGGTGAGAGGCTTATTTGATTTTCTCGGTATCGACCTTGTCAAGCCATACGACGGCGGCTTCGGCAACCTCTTTCAGTGCCGTGTCGCCAAACGGCGTTGCAAGCCCTGCGGAGGCCACAAGACCGTCGAAGGTCATCGTTCCGGCGTTGCCCACGAGGGTCATATACCTGCGCCATGCGTCCTTCATGTCCTTTTGCATCACCGCCCAGAACTGCAATGCGACCGTCTGAGCGAGGCAGTAGTCGATGTAGTAGAACGGGTTTTCGTATATATGCGACTGCCTCTGCCAGTTCTTGCCTTCGCCGTAGAAGGGGATCTCGCCGTCGATGCGTACCCAGGGCATATAGTCCGCCATGAGCTTTTTCCACGTGTCGTGGCGCTCGGCGGGCGTCATTTCGGGCTTTTCGTAAACGATGTGCTGGAAGTGGTCAACCATAGTGCCGTAGGGGATAAAGGTCAGTGCGCCCGAAAGATGGCTGTAATAGAACTTTTCGGTGTCCTCACCGAACCAGCCCTCCTGCCACGGCCATGCGAAAAACTCCATGCTCATGGAATGGATCTCGCAGCTTTCCATGGTCGGGTTCTGATTTTCCGGCGGGAAGATGTTCCTTGCCGTGTAGCCGGCAAAGGCGTGACCGGCTTCGTGCGTTATTACCTCGACGTCGTGTGCCGTGCCGTTGAAGTTTGCAAAGATGAACGGAGCCTTGTATCTGGGAAGCCCCGTGCAGTAGCCGCCGCCCTCTTTGCCCTTGCGGCTGAGAACGTCGAGAAGCTCGTTTTCGTACATGAAGTCGATGAACTCCGCGGTTTCGGGCGAAAGCTCATGATAGAAGCGCTTGCCGTGCTCAAGTATCTCCTCGGGCGTTCCCTTGGGGGTGGGGTTGCCGGTCCTGAACGACAGCGCCATATCGGAATAGTTAAGGGGATAGCTTGCACCGATGCGCTTTGCCTGCTCCCTGTACAGCCTGTCGGCGATGGGAACGATGTACTTTATGACCGCATGGCGGAATCTTTCCACGTCCTCGGCGGTGTAGCTGTTTCTGTTCATACGGTAGTAGCCGAGCTGTATGTAGTTTTTGTAGCCGAGCTTCCTGCCCATCTCGTCACGAAGGTGCACGAGCTTGTCGTATATCTCGTCTAACTTTTCACCGTTTTCGGTGTAAAAGCCGCCCTCAGCCTTCCATGCTTCGAGGCGCTTGTTGTCATCAACGACCTGCTTGTGGGGAGAAAGCTGGGAGAGCGTGTAAATACCGCCGTCGAAAGGTATCTGTGCCGAGGCGATGAGCTTTGCATATTCGGTCGTGAGCTTGTTCTCCTCCTGCATTTCGGGGATTATCTCGGGCGAAAACGCTTTAAGAGAGATCTCGATGTTTTTGAACATAAGCTCACCGTAGGCTTCCTCAAACTGCCTGCGATAGGGCGAACCCAGCATCGAGAGGGCGAAAAGCTGCATCAGCTCCTGCATCGCCGGCAGGGTTTCGTCCCAAAACTCGGCTTCCTTGTCATAAAACTCGTCCTCGGTGTTTATCGAGTGGCGGATGTACGACAGGGAGTAATCGGTTTCGACGTCGGTGGTTATGCCGCAGTATTCGACAAAAACCTTGTTGGCTTCGTCAAACGAGGCGGCATTTTTCATCCGCTCGGTCAATTCTGCGACCTGCTTGCTCAAAAGCTCGAAGTCGGGTCTTGAATAGGGCATATCGTTAAATTTCATGGACAGACCTCCGTTGCTGTTTTGTATAATTATACCGCTTGCCGAATGCGTTTGCAAGCACGGCAAAAAGGGGGGCCGATAAAATGCTGCGTTGAAAAATGTGTGAAAATTTGATAACATAACAGTACAGAATGAAAGGTCGGTGAAATACCATGTGGAAAAAGATCAGCATTTATACTACCCCCGAGGCGCTTGAGGCGGTGGCGGGGAGGCTTTATATGCTCGGCATAGAGCAGGTGGAGATAAACGAGGATCTGCAGGGGATAGAAAGCTATCTTCGTGAGGCGAGCCTCTATTGGGATTATGCGGAACCCCGTGAGCTTGTGGGTGACAGACCCGAGCCGTTTGTTACGGCATATATCGCCGACATAGATGAAAACAGGGAGCTTATCGCCTCTATAGCCCCCGACATGGAGGCGCTTAAAAAAGAGGAGCTCGGAATAGATCTCGGCAGTCTCAAAATGGAATATGACGAGGTTGACGAGGAGGATTGGGCAAACAACTGGAAGGCATACTACAAGCCCATCGAGATAGGCGAAAGGCTTTTAGTATGCCCCTCATGGGAAAAGGCGGAGGATACCGGCAGGGTAACGCTTTCGCTTGACCCGGGCATGGCGTTCGGCTCCGGCTCGCATCAGACGACGGGAATGTGCCTTGAATTTATCGAGGGGCTGGACGTTTCGGGCATGAGCGTAGCGGATCTTGGCTGCGGAAGCGGAATACTTTCCATTGCCGCATTGCTTCTCGGTGCAAAGAGCGCCGTTGCCGTGGATATAGATCCTATAGTCGAGGACGTGGTGAGGGAGAACGCCGAGCTGAACGGCATAGGCGGCGAATACACCGTGTTTACGGGCAACGTGCTTGCCGACGGCGAGGCAAAGGAGAGAGTGGCAGCAGAAAAATACGACCTTGTGCTTGCCAACATAGTGGCGTCGGTGATAATTCCCCTCGTGCCGTTTGCAAGGCAGATCGTTGGGGAAAACGGGCTGTTTGTGACCTCGGGCATAATCAGCGACAGGGAGCAGGAGGTATGTGAAGCGCTCGGGAAAAACGGCTTCGAGGTGCAGTCCGTAAAGCACAGGGACGACTGGGTTGCGATAATGGCAAGGGCAAAATAAAACGGTATGAACAGGTTTTTTACAGACGAGCCGCTTGTTGAGGGCGGCACGGTGACGATAGAGGGCGAGGACGCAAAGCATATTACAAGGGTGCTTCGCCTTGAAAAGGGCGACAGGGTGGAGCTTTGCGACAAAAACGCCGCAGAGTGCGACGCCGTAATAACCGATACGGAGAAGGAGCGTGTACGGCTCAGAGCCGAAAACGTGCGCCGAAGTACGGCGGAGCCGCTTACCGAGGTCACGCTGTTTCAATGCCTGCCAAAGTCCGGCAAGATGGAGCTGATAATACAAAAATGCGTTGAGATGGGCGTTCATTCCATCGTTCCGGTATCGTCGGCACGCTGCGTGGTGAAGCTTGACAAAAAGGACTCAGCCGCACGGATACAGCGCTACAACCGCATAGCATACGAAGCGGCGAAGCAGTCAAAGCGCGGCAGAGTACCCGAGGTGAAAAACGTTACGGCGCTTAAAAAGTGCGCCTTGGACGGCTTTGACCTGGTACTCACGGCGTACGAGCTGGAGAAGGAAACAACGCTGAAGCGTGCGCTGACGGCGCACAGGGACGCCCGCCGTATTGCCGTGTTCATCGGGCCCGAGGGCGGCTTTGAGGCGGAGGAGGTAAATTGGCTGGCGGAGCGATGGGATGCAATTAGCGTTTCGCTCGGCAGCAGGATATTGAGGACGGAAACGGCAGGCATGGCCGTTATAGCCATGCTTCTGTACGAGCTGGAGGGCTGACGGACGATGAAGGCGGCATTTTATACGCTCGGATGCAAGGTGAATCAGTATGACACGCAGGCGATGCGTGAGCTTTTTGAAAAGGCGGGGCATGAGGTCGTCGAGTTTGAACAGGCGGCGGACGTGTACATCATAAACACCTGCACGGTCACGCAGGTTGCCGATAAAAAATCACGCCAGATAATTTCGAGGGCGTGCGAGCTTGCACGGGAGCACGGAAACGCCGACGCCCATATAATCGTCGCAGGCTGTTACGGGCAGTGGGCGCACGAAAGGCTTATAGAGCTTGAGGGCGTGGATATAGTTGCCGGAACGTCGGAGCGGGGACGGATAGTCGAGCTTGCGGAGGGGCTTGTTCGGGGCAGCTTTGAGCCGATCGTCGTGAAAAAGGTAACGGGCCTTGAATTTGAGGATATATCGGCGGTAAAGGAAGGCAGGACGAGGGCGCACCTCAAAATTCAGGAGGGCTGCGACAGATTCTGCACCTACTGCATAATACCGCACGTTCGAGGAAACGTAAGGAGCAGAAGCCTCGAAAGCATACGCAGGGAGCTTGAAAAGCTTGAGGCGGAGGGCTTTAAGGAGGTGGTGCTGACAGGCATACATCTCATGTCCTACGGAAAGGAAACAAAATATACCGTAACGCTTTTGGATGCGATAAGGCAGGCGGACGGTATCGACGGCATAAAGCGAATACGGCTCGGCTCGCTCGAACCGCAGCTTCTGACCGATGAATTTGTAAAAACGCTCGCAGAAAACGGGAAAATATGCAGGCACTTCCATCTGTCCATGCAAAGCGGAAGCGACTCCGTGCTTAGGCGCATGGGGCGGCGGTACGTATCGGATGAATATATGCGCTGTGTGGAGCTTTTAAGAAAATATATGCCCGGCTGTGCGATAACCACCGATATAATTGCGGGTTTCCCGGGGGAAACCGAGGAGGAGCACGCCGAAACGCTGGCGTTTGCCGAAAAAGTCGGCTTTTCGAGGATACACGTTTTCCCGTATTCAAGGCGTGCCGGAACCCCTGCCTATTCCATGCCGGATCAGGTGGAGAACAAGGTCAAGTCGAGGCGTGCTTCGGAGCTTATAAAGCTTGGCGAAAGGCTTGAACGTGCGTATCTTGAAGGTGCGGTCGGCACGGTGCAGAGCGTGCTTTTTGAAACCGAGGACGGCGAGTATATGTGCGGTTACACCCCGACCTATATGCACGTCAGGGCGCTTGCAGACAAATCGCTCCAAAACAACATGGTCGATGTCAAAATTACGGGCGTGGAAGGCTCTGCGCTCGTGGGGAAAATACAGTAACAGGGAGGCAAATTATATGAACAAGTGTCTTTTTTGCATGATAAGGGACGGCGAGATACCTTCGGACAAGGTATATGAGGATGAACACGTGATTGCTTTTCGGGATATAGACCCGCAGGCGCCCGTGCATGTTCTCATCGTGCCGAAGGAGCATTACGCAGACATAACCGAATGCCCGAACGAAACCGCTGGCTATATGCTTGATGCGGCAAGGCGGCTGGCAGTCGAAAACGGTCTTACGGAAAAGGGCTTCAGACTCGTTATGAACACGGGCGAGGAGGGCGGACAGAGCGTGAAGCATCTGCACATGCACCTGCTCGGCGGCAGGCAAATGACGTGGCCTGCGGGCTGAGAGAGGATTTTTTCGGGGAGCGGAACGGCTCCCTTTTTTGTTTTTCAAAATATTATCAATTCCTTTTAAAACCGTTAAAAACAATAAAAATTCGGTATCCCTGCGACAAAAAATGCAGAACCTAAATCCAGCTCGATGTACGATCGGAGGGTTTATAATGAAAAGGGTATTCAAAACGCTTAAATTCCTTGTGGGAATCACGGCGTGCGTTTTAATGTGTATGTTTTACGGCGGCGAGGAGATGACGCTGCTGAGGCGGCTTCCCGATACCATATATACGGACGGCGGCTCGCCCGAGGAAGCCGCAAACGTTATAGGCGACACGCTCGGCTCGGTCGGTGCGGCGGTGCAGGACGACGTTATGACGGTGCGTATGTTCGGGCTTCCCGTAAAGACCGTAAACATACGGGAACGGCAGGAGATAACGGTTATGCCCGGCGGCAATGCGCTTGCCATTTCGATAGAGGCGGACGGAGTGCTTGTGGTTGGACTTGGCGATGTAAACGGCTCAAGCCCCGCTTACGAGGCGGGGATAAGAGCAGGGGATATAATTACGGCCGTCAACGGGAAAAAACCGAAAAACTCCGACGAGCTTACACGAATGTTTGCCGAATGCGGCGAGGAAACCGTGACGATAACCGTAAAGCGAAAGGGACGAATTTTGAAGTATGACGTAACGCCCGCCATGGACGCAAACGACGGAAGATACCGCCTTGGAATATGGGCAAGGGACGATACCGCAGGAATAGGTACGCTGACGTTTGTTGCGGACAGCAGGTTCTGCGCACTCGGACATTCCATTGCCGACGTGGATACGGGTGTGACCATTGAGGTGGACAGCGGCGATATTGCCTTTGTGGATATAATCTCCATAAGCAGAAGTCAAAAGGGGAGCGCAGGTGAGCTTATAGGAAGGCTTTTGAAGGACAGGGACAGATGCGGCGCAATCGAAAAAAACAACGATTACGGCATATACGGCACCATGGAGGGCGAGTTTTTGAACGATATTTACGATGACGGCGTGCTGCTTGCCTATCCCGAGGAGGCGCATGTAGGCAAGGCGACCCTGCTTGCGACCGTGGAGGGCGGCGAGGTAAGGGCGTATGAATGCTCGATAATTAAGGTATTTCCGCAGAGTGAAAAGGACGTAAAGAGTATGGTGGTGGAGGTTACGGACGATGCGCTGCTTGACCTGGCGGGCGGCATAGTGCAGGGCATGAGCGGCAGCCCCATCATTCAGGACGGTAAGCTTATCGGTGCGGTCACCCACGTTTTTGTAAACGACCCCACAAAGGGCTACTGCCTGTACGCCTGGTGGATGTATGACGAGATGAACGGATGATACGGTTCACGGCATGAGCGATATATCCTGCGCCTTGTGCGGAAAACCGGCGAACGTGCGCCTTGCCTTGCTGTCAATGGTTCCGCCTGAGGTTATGGGATGTTATCCGGTATATGTTTAAGACGGTATGTGTGGCATGGGCTGTGGGATGGCCGATGGTTATACCCGATGATATATATAGTTCTTTGTAGCATTTTCCTTATGGATAATTTTGCAGGGATTTCCGATAACGATGCTATGGCTGGGAATATCTTCGTTTACGAAAGCATTGGGCGCAATCAACACGTCATCTCCAATAGTAATGCCGCCCAAAATTGTGGAGTTGATGCCCACATAAACACAATTTCCCAAACGGGGAGCACCGGGCTTCCGACCAAAGCTGAGCCCTATTGTCGCACCCTTCATGATGTTGATATTTTTACCCAAAATCGCATCGGGTGATATAGTAATGTTATAAGGGTGGAACATTACAAAACCGTCGCCGATTTGTGTTTGGGTTTTGAGCTCAATGCCGAATTTTCTGCATAATCTGAATAATTTGTATTCGCAAAAGAGCTTTATGAGCTTGCTCTTCGTTTTCTGGGCAATCCTGAAATAGATGACATAGCGCAGGCGATGCTGGAATATGAAATCCTTCAGAAAATGAGACAGAATAAACGTAGTGTCACCCGTAGATCTGTAATAATCGTTGTACCACCAGGCTTTGTAAAACATGCTGCTAACTCCCATGATTGATTTAAAAACAAAATATCATAAATGTCCTTGATTTTCAAGCGATGGGATGAGAATTTTGATAAGAAAGGCTTGCACACTGTTATTTTGGAAGCATACATGATATAGTAATATCGAAAGCAGGCTGCCGGAGGTGATAATATGGAGACTTATAATGAGCGCATTACATTCTGTAATTACAGAACATATAAGGTATTTAAAGTCTGGCCGCTTTACTTTGGTGGATGTATGACGAGATGAACGGATGATGAAAAGCATATTTGCGGCGCTAAACGATGCCGCCCTGATACAGGGGCTCAGGCAGCATAAATGGGAAGGTGACGCCTTCCGTGTCGTCGGTGCGGCGGATAATGCCCGTGACGCCATGGACGGGCTTTTTTCGTGTGCGGCGGACATTCTTTTGATCGATATGCAGCTTTCGGGGCGGGACGGCATAGAGCTTATATGTGGGTTGGAGAAAAGACCGGACACGGTAGTGCTTTGCTCCGCCTTTTTTAATGACGACACGGCAAAGCTGGCGGCGGAGGCGGATATAGATGACTTTATAATGCTGCCGACGGATGCGGACGAGATAGAGCTGCGTCTGCTTCGGATGACAAATCCCGATGCGGCGGAGGAGCTGGGAAGAAAGCGATTTCACGCAATGCTGAGGGAGGGCGCAGAGAAAATGCTCGATGAGCTCGGCATTCGCTTCGAACTGAAGGGCTGCCGTTACCTTTCGGCGGCGATAGCACTTTTTGCGGCAGGCGGAGGAAAACTGAAAAACAGCATATACCCGAGGGTGGCGGCGATGTTCGATACCTCCGCAAATAACGTGGAAAGATGTATCCGCCACTCGATAGAAACCGCATGGCTGAAGGGAAATATGTCAAAACAGCACGAGTATTTCGGATATACCGTTCAGGAACGGCGAGGCAAGCCGACCAATGCCGAATTTATAGCCATGCTGTCGGACAGGCTGAAAAACGGCTGTAATACAGATATGCTTTTTTGAATATAGTTCGGTAAACGCAAAAGACAGGTGTTTGCCGATGACTAAACAACGGATAAAAAGACGGTATGGGGAAAGGACCCATACGAAGCGGATATTGGCGGTCTGCTTTACGGGCTTTGTCTTGGGGCTGCTCGTCTGCAGGGGCGGCGATGCCGCATTTTCAAAGACGGTTATGGGAATATCCGCAACCGTAGATGCGGCGGCGTTTACCGCGGCGCTGCTGATGGGGATATGGCTGCCCGGCATAGTTGTCGCCAATATCGGCTTTTTGGCGTCGGGCTTTGCGTTCGGCGCATACATAAAATGTGTGCTGTCGGGAGGGCTTATGCTTGCCGCATTGGAGCATGGCGGCGCTTTGGCGGCGGCGGGTACGGGCGTTTTGATTGCGATTTTTCGGGGATCGTTCATGCTTTTGCTGACCGATACGGGCAGCGTAGGCACGGCGCTTTGGCGAACGAATCTCGGCCGGAGAAGAAGCGGACGCAAAATCGACCTTGAAAGGGGCTATGCCGAATTTATCAAAAGACGGCTGATTTTTGCCGCACTGACTGCTGCCGTAAGGGCGATATGTATGTTTTGCATATATGATCCCATCGGAATATGATAAAAATTATATTTGTCGATAAACTCTTTTTATAGGCAAAACAGAGTGCTATAATATAACTAAAGTAAAAACAAGGACAGAATATTATGGCGACTACATTGCAGAACACTACAAAGGATATGACCCGCGGTACGCCGTGGAAGCTTATAATATCGTTTGCACTGCCTGTCTTTTTGAGTCAGGTTTTTCAACAGCTTTACAACACGATAGACTCGCTCATCGTCGGAAAAGAGCTTGGAACGGCGGCCCTTGCGGCGGTAAGCTCATCGGGAACGCTTATATTTTTGATGATAAGCTTCTTTATCGGCTCGTCCATGGGCGCAGGAATCGTTATTTCACGCTATTTCGGCGCAAAGGATTATGACAAGGTATCCCGTGCGGTGCATACGAACCTTGCGCTCGGAATAACCAGCGGCGTAATACTGACGGTAATCGGGGTTGTGTTCACCCCCACGTTTTTGAGATGGATGGACACCGACCCCGAAGTAATGCCCGAGGCTGTTTCCTATTTCCGCTATTACTTTGCCGGTGCCCTTGCGATAGTTCTTTATAACACCTGCAAGGGAATAATGAATGCTCTGGGCGACAGCAAGCGTCCGCTGTACTATCTCATATTCTCGTCGGTGCTGAATGTTGTGCTCGATATACTCTTTATTGCGGTATTCAAATGGGGCGTATGGGCTGCGGCGGTGGCGACGACCATATCGCAGGCGGCGAGCGCAGTGCTTTGCCTTATCCAGCTTTTCAAAAAGGGCACGATCTATCAGATAAAGCTTAAGCAGATAGGCTTTGACGGTGAGATGCTCAAGGAGATACTGCGCTACGGACTTCCCGCAGGCATACAGAACTCGGTTATAGGTCTTGCAAACGTCATCGTGCAGAGCAACATAAACTCCTTCGGCAAGGTTGCGACGGCGGCATACGGCACCCATGCGAAGATTGAGGGCTTTGCCTTCCTGCCCATAAACAGCTTTGCCATGGCGATGACGACGTTTATCGGTCAGAATCTGGGTGCAGGCGAGCACGAAAGGGCAAAGAGGGGATCACGCTTCGGAATAACCACGGCGGTGCTCTTGGCGGAATTGATCGGACTGATTATATGGCTGTTTGCGCCGACGTTCATAGGGCTGTTCTCCGATGACCCCGCCGTAATTGAGTTTGGGACGAATCAGGCGAGGATAGAGGCTCTATTTTACTGCCTGCTGGCGTTTTCGCATGCGGTTGCCGCCGTATGCCGAGGCGCAGGCAAGGCGTTTGTGCCGATGTCGATAATGCTTGCGGTGTGGTGTGTGCTGAGAATAGTATATATCGAGCTGATGATGCACTTTACCAACGAGATACAATACATCTATTGGGCATATCCGATAACGTGGGGCATTAGCTCACTGATATTCCTTTGCTACTATCTGTTCTCGGATTGGGTGCATGGCTTCGATCGGGGCAGGATGAACCCGCAGCCCGAAGTCGGAGAGGGCAACTGATCACAGCGGCGCTGCCGAAATATAAATGTCGTACCACCCGACCGTTTGGTTCCGGGTGGTTTTTGTTGTGACGCAAATGTGTTAAAAATGTACCGACGGGAATCAATGCGGAAAATAATTCGGAAAAACTTTTGTAAGCCGCATCGGGTGATATAATGCCGGTATAAAGAGCGGGAGGACAGGCAATGGAAGAATTAAGACTTTGCGTTTTCGGGGATTCCATAGGCAAGGGCGTTGTATTGTCCGAATCAAACAGATACGAAATCATACGTCCGAGCATCTCCAAATTGTCAGACGGAACGAATGTAGTGTTTAAAAACAACGCCAGCTTCGGCTCGACCGTTTCAAAGATGCTGTCAAAGCTTGAATACCATAAGGATGAACTGAAGAACTATGACAATATACTGATAGAGGTGGGCGGAAACGATTGCGATTTCGATTGGCAGCAGGTGTCCGAGCAGCCCGAATGCGAGCATAGCTGCAAAACACCCATCAACAGATTTTCCGAACTGTATGAAAAGGCGATAAATCTGATAAAAAGCAGCGGCGGAAAGCCCGTTGCGGTGACGCTGCCGCCGGTTGTTGCGGAACGGTATTTCAAACGCATATCGAGAGATAAATCGCAGGGCAACATACTTAAATGGCTGGGAGGAGTAAACACGATATACCGCTGGCATGAGATGTACAATCTGTGCATTGTCATGCTTGCTTCGAGGCTGAATATACCGCTGATAGATATACGAAGCTCGTTTTTGAAAAATCACCACTATGAGGATTTTATCGGTGAGGATGGAATACATCCCAATCGGGAGGGCTATGAACTTATTTATCAGACCGTTGCCGTGCATTACAGGCTGAATTCCAGGAATTAAAAAAAGGGCGAACCGATTGGTTTCGGAACGCCCTTTGTTAATTCGCTTTGTGGTATAATTAAAGCATAAAAGATACATGAGGCGATGGGATATGGCATACATTCATCCGACAGACGAACGGATTCTTGATTTTTCAAAAAAACATTCCGATAACGGCGACGATTTAGAATCGATTTGCAGTAAAATACTCGCCTGGTTTGATTGCAATGTTGAATATACCAGGCTGAATGCCCCCTTTTTCCCCCTACAAAGAAGCGATTTGGATTTGCTTGCAATGAGGGCGGGAACCTGCGGAGATTATTCCAATTTGCTTGTTTCGACGTTTTTGGCACTGGGGTTTGATGTGTGTTATGCCTATGTCCATAAAGATTGCTATGGAGATGCCCAAGACCATATATGCGCTGCGGTGAAAGAAAACGACAGATATGTTCTTATTGACGCAACACAGCCTTACAGAAAATGGCACGGGTATGATTGTCCTCATCGGGATGTTGAATTGCTTTCCCCAAATGAGTTTGAGATCAGAATGAAAAAAGAAGAAAATTACTGGTGCTCGGTGGCTAAAAAGCATAATAAAGGCTTGCTTGCGGGGCTGCTGTACGCACCGTGGATTCATGCCGAACGTGTGTTTGAATCGCAGGTGAGGCTTGACGAGGTGTTTTTTCTGATATTTTTTGATGGGGAGCTGGTGCCGACTCTTTATGTGTATTACCAGCGCTATACGGAACAGGAATGCTTACTTCCCATCATGGCGGCAATATCAAAGTCAAAGACCCTGTATCATTTCTCTGTTCATCCCCATGACGGACTTTGGGATGACGCACAATGGAGCGAGGGCTTTACCGAGGTGGAAATACCGAAGGAATACATCTCCGGGGAGCTGCGGACGCTAAAAGCAGTTGTTTCAAAAACAACGGGCAAAATCAATAATATTCTTTGTCAAGCGGGATTACGGGGCTTGGTTTAGTGCCTGTATTCCGACAATATCAAAACAGGGAACCAACGAAGGTTCCCTGCTTTGATTTATTTGGGTTTCTTTATCGCCTTATCAATATGCCTTTGCAAAATAGGTCATCTTGCTTGCCGGCTTTCCGCAGTGGACGCAAACGTCGCTTATCTGCTTCTGCTCAAACGGCATACAGCGTGTGGTTGCGCCGGTCTTTTCCTTTATGGCGTCCTCACACTCACGGCAGCCGCACCACATTGCACGGACGAAGCCGTTCTGAACGCCCTCTTTAAGCTCCTCGAGCGTTGTTGCTTCACGGGTGTTTTCCTCCCTGAGCGAGAGCGCGCGGTTGAGCATGGAGGTATGGACGGTGTCGAGAAGGTCTTTAACGGTGTCCGCAAGATTGTCCATGGATACGAACAGCTTTTCGTGATTGTCACGCCTTACGAGCACGACCTGGTTGTTTTCGATATCCTTCGGACCGACCTCAAGACGGAGCGGTACGCCCTTCATCTCCCACTGGTTGAACTTCCAGCCTGCGCTTTGGTCGCTGTCGTCCACCTTTACACGCAGACCTGCGGCCTTGAGTGAGGCAAACAGCTCGTCGGCCTTTTCCAAAACGCCCGCCTTGTGCATGGCTATCGGCAGTATTACCACCTGTATCGGAGCGATTTTGGGAGGCAGCACGAGTCCGCGGTCATCGCCGTGCACCATGATAACGCCGCCGATCATGCGTGTGGAGGTACCCCAGGAGGTGGTGAAGCAGTGCTCAAGCTTTCCTTCGCGGCTGAGGTAGGTTATGTCGTACGCCTTGGAGAAGTGGTCGGAAAGGTTGTGCGACGTACCCATCTGAAGCGCTTTGCCGTCCTGCATCATGGCTTCCATGGTGTAGGTTGCCTTTGCTCCTGCGAACTTTTCCTTCTCGCTCTTTTGACCGACTACTACCGGTATCGCAAGCACGTTCTGTGCAAACTCACGATATACCTCGAGCATCTTGATGGTTTCCGCCTCGGCTTCCTCTGCGGTTGCGTGTGCGGTGTGACCCTCCTGCCACAAAAACTCGCTTGTGCGGAGGAAGGGACGGGTGCTCTTTTCCCACCTTACAACGTTTGCCCACTGGTTAATAAGCAGGGGGAGGTCACGGTAGGACTGTATCCATTTGCTGTACATGGAGCAGATGATGGTCTCGCTCGTGGGGCGCACGCAGAGGCGCTCGGCAAGCTTTTCCTCGCCGCCGTGGGTCACCCATGCTACTTCGGGGGCAAAGCCTTCAACGTGCTCCGCCTCTTTTTTGAGCAGGCTTTCGGGTATGAACAGCGGGAAATAGGCGTTTACGTGTCCCGTTTCCTTGAAACGCCTGTCCATCTCGGACTGGATAAGCTCCCAAACGGCATAGCCGTAGGGCTTGATTACCATGCAGCCCTTTACGTCGGAATAGTCAACCATGTCGGTTTTGAGGATAACATCCGTGTACCATTGGGGGAAGTTCTCCTGCCTTGATGCTATTTGAGTAACAAACTCTTCGTTCTTTTTTGCCATATTTCCTCCTAAAAAATAAACCGCCCCTATGTCATAAGGGCGGAAAGGTCCGCGGTACCACCTTATTTGGTGCTCTGAAGGCTGTAACGCTCTCCTGCGCCGCCGTTTATCCGGCGGAGCTGATAGGGGCGGGCGGATTTGCCTGCGCTGCCGCATTCACAGCAAATATGCGGCTCTCTGAAAGCGCATGGGTCAAAAAATCTTTCCCCCGTCAGTGCTTTTGATATTCCGAAAAATTATAGCACCCGCTTGTGCGTTTGTCAATCTTCCTTTAATATATCATTCAAAATGGCGTCGAGCTCGGCATCTGCCGTGGGATTGGCCTTGGCTTCGGGAATATCGTCCACCGTCCAGAGCTTGTCCTCAGCATTGTCGCTGAACGTACCCAGAAGATCCGTAAGCTCCATTGCGGAAAGCTCGCTTCCGGTGGGCTGAGCGACATTTTCGGCGTTTGCGGCGTCCTCGACGGGGAGTTCACGTCCTTCAAGCGCATATATGCTCTGCATGAGCTCCTTGGTCGAGGCATACTCCTCGGGAACGGAGGCGGTCTCGCCCGCTTCCTTGTCCATTCCTGCGACTATGCTTTCGGAAAAGCTTCTGCAAAGGTCTGCGGCGTATTTTGCGACCGTGTTTATGCGCTTGTTGAGACCCGCAAGCTCCGCTTTGCGATCTTCCAAAAGCTTGTCGGATTCCTCGTAGATTGCTGCGACCTTTTCCTGGGCGCTCCTTATTATGGCGTCGGCACGCAGGTTTGCATCGTCGATTGCAAGCTTCATCCTCTCCTTTTGGAGTGCGGCTTCTTCATTCGCTGCGGCGATTATTCCGGCGGCCTTTTCCCTTGCCTCTTCAAGCACCCTGGCAGAGGAGTTCTGAGCCTCTGTCAATGCGCCTATGATGGCCTTCTCGCGGTTTTTGTAGGTCTGAAGCTCGTTATAAAGCTCATCCGCCGAATCCATTTTCGCCGAAAGCTCATTTTCAAGCCATTCCACCCGTGCCTTCAACTCGTTTACCTGTTTGCTCATTGTGTTTTCCTCCGTCCTTTTTATGGTATTTCCGTTTGGTTTTATATTTATTCAACTGCATTGGTTGACGCTTCTTCCGGCGGGCAAAAGCCCATGTGCATATAGCCTGCCGGCAATATGATACGCCCCCGTGGGGTTCTTGCGATGAACCCAAGCTGCAGCAGATACGGCTCGTATACGTCCTCCACGGTGGAGGCGTCCTCGCCCGTTGCGGCGGCCAGCGTATCCACGCCAACGGGTCTGCCGCCGAATTTTTCGATCATCGCACCGAGCATCTTTCTGTCGGTTGCATCGAGCCCCAGTTTGTCCACGCCGAGCATATCGAGACCGTCTTTTGCCGCCTGCAGATCTATTATACCCTCTCTTTTTACCTGGGCAAAGTCCCTTACACGCTTCAGCATTCTGTTGGCGATCCTTGGGGTACCCCTTGACCTTGAGCCGATCTCCTCTGCGGCGTCGTCATCTATGTCGAAGTTCATTATGCCTGCGCTTCGCTTTATAATCTCTTTCAGCGCTTCGGTGGAGTACAGCTCAAGCTGCTCCTTTATGCCGAACCTGTCCCTCAGCGGCGAGGTCAAAAGTCCGAGCCTCGTCGTTGCGCCCACAAGGGTGAATTGGGGAAGATCGAGCCGTATAGACCTTGCCGAAGGCCCTTTGCCGATTATTATGTCGATGGCATAGTCCTCCATGGCGGGATACAGCACTTCCTCGACGGCGGGGTTCAGCCTGTGTATCTCGTCGATGAACAGCACGTCGCCCGGGTTTAAATTTGTCAGTAGTGCCGCAAGGTCGCCGGCATGGGAAATTGCCGGTCCCGATGTAATGCGGAGGTTTCCGCCCATCTCGTTTGCTATAATTGCGGCAAGCGTTGTTTTTCCCAAGCCGGGAGGTCCGTAAAGCAGCGTGTGATCGAGCTGTTCGCCTCGGCTTTTCGCCGCCTCGATATATACGCTCATGTGCTCTTTTACGCTGTCCTGCCCGATATACTCACGCAAAAACCTCGGGCGGAGGCTGTATTCAACCTGCTCGTCATCAATCAGCTTTGACGATGTTATCAAACGTTCTTCCATCGGCTACCTCGATTTTGCAAGCTGCTTCAGTGCGGCGGTTATCATATCCTCGACCCGGTCGGCGTCGGGCAGGGAGGCAACGGCACGGCCTGCGGATACGCCGTCATAGCCAAGCGCAACAAGTGCGGCAACAGCCTCGGTGCGTATAGCCTTGTCGCTCGACACATCGCTTTCCGCGGCAAAGCCTCCGGAAACGTCGGCAAAGTCGGTCGTGCTTTTAAGCTCCAGGAGGACTCTTGCGGCGGTTTTTTTGCCTATGCCGGAAACGTTGTCGAACACGGCGGTGTTTTCGGTCAAAACGGCGGTGACAATATCCTGCGGAGTCAAAACGGACAGCGCATTTATGGCGGTCTTGGGACCTATTTTGGATATGGTGATAAGCCGGCGGAACATGGTGCGCTCTTCCTCATCGTGGAAACCGTAGAGAGCCACGGCGTCCTGCGACATCTGAAAATGCACGAGCGCCTTGAACTCCGTACCCGTCAGCATACGCTTAAGGGTGTTTTGGCTGCATATAAGCTCATAGCCTACGCCGTTTGTTTCGATAACGGCCCTGTCAAGCAAAACGTCGGCGACCGTGCCCTTTATATAAGCGAACATATATCCTCCTATTTTATGCGAAATTCCTGCTTCGCTGCGCCCATTATGTTCGAGTGACATATTGCAACGCCGAGCGCATCGGCGGCATCGTCGGGCTTCGGCACGCTTTTTAGCCGCAGAAGCAGCCGAACCATTTCCTGCACCTGCTTTTTGTCGGCATGCCCGTTTCCGGTGACGGAAAGCTTTATCTGCATAGGCGTATATTCGTACATGGGCAGTCCGCTTTGCTGCGCCGCAAGCAGTGCAACGCCTCTGCCTGCGCTTACCTGCAGGGCGGTGGTAGTGTTTCTGTAAAAAAACAGCTCTTCAAACGCAATGCAGTCGGGGCGGAACATCTCTATAAGCTGTTTTGTGCCGGTATAAAGCAGCTCAAGCCGCCTTGGGAACGTTTCGTTGGGAGTGGTTTCGACAACGCCGTAGTCGATAGCTCTGGTTTTACTGCTTTCGGAGCTTATTACCCCGTATCCGAGCAAAGCGTAGCCGGGGTCGATACCCAAAATTACCACTTGTTCACCTCTTGCATATTTTGTCCATTTTATCATGTTTTTTCTCGTTATACAACTTATTTTTGCAAAAGTAATAAAGCGCCCGTCAAAAACTCCGCATCGTTGCAAGGAGGACGGTTTTATGGTAAAATAGAAAAAATCAATGCAGCCGACCGGCTCGGCGCTACGGAGGTAAACATGAAAAAACTTATTTCAGTGCTGCTGATATGTATAATGGCGGCTGCTTTTTGCGGATGCTCCGGTGAAAAAATCGAGCTTCCCAAAACATATATTGCGGAAAATGCCGCACAATACAGCGAAACGGCGAGCTTTCCCGACATAAGCCGCTTTATAACCGAGCTTACCGCCGAAACCATGGAGGAAATACCGCTTGATGACGATAATACCTATTTTGACGAGGAAAACGGTATAAAATATCAAAGCAACGCCTTTAACGACGAGTGGACGCTTACGTACGAGGTTGACGGTGCGGAGGTTGTGTCGTCCTTCTATAATTTTGACGCAGTCGGAAACTGCCTGCTGGATGAGGTGGAATATGCCGAAGGCGAAAGGCTTATATACCTGGGTCGCCATAAAAAGGATGCGTACGTCATGCAAAAGGACGTCAGCTTTACCGACGCCGAAACGGGTGCGGAAATTACCGCAACCTGCACCTATACGCAGGACGGAATGCTTATCCATATAATTACAAAGACGGTCGAGGAAAACGGCAACGAAACGGTTGCGGAATACGACGGCGCAAACAAATTCCTCGGTGCTTCCGTAAAAAGGGTTTCCGGCGGCAATAAGTGTATAGGCGGATATAACCATGAGGGCAAGCTTTCCTACTTTATGAATATGGACAGGAAGGGCAAGGCGACTTACCATGACGGCAGCGGAAAGCAGATCGATTACGACGAATATCGCAGGCTGATCGGCGATGCGTCTTTGGGCGGCTGGCTCGAGATGGTGACGGGCGATTAACGGCAGAATCGTGCCGAAACGAAAAAACCGTGGGAAACCACGGTTTTGTGCTATATTCCCAATGCCGCCCTCTGCTGTGCAAGCAGCCGAATATGCTCGTCCTTTGAGCGTGAGATGAACTCAAACGTCAGATACTCGGGTGCTATTCTTTCAATCAGCTTATCTACACCGGCGCAGGTAAAGGGCTTATGCTCATCGACCCTGAAGGCGTGTTCGAACATCTGCATACACCTTTCGGAATAGGTGGGGAGCAGCTTTGGAGGATGCTTCATGCGCTCGGCGCAATACCCACCCGTGATGGAACAGCTCAGGTGAACGCCAACTATATTTTCCGAAAGACTTCCGTGCCGGTCAAGCATGCTGTTTATATACTCAAGCCCCTGTTCCTGTGTCCTGATTGCGGTATTGGTGTTAAAAAGATGCCCCGTGTCGAGCATAATGCCTTTGTTTTTTCGCTCTATGCCGTCGAGCAGGCGTTTTGTCATGTCCGGCTCGGTGAAAGTGAGTCCCGGGACCCAAAGATTTTCAAGAAGAAGCATTCCGCTGTATGATGAACGGGAAAGAACCTCGTTCATCAATTCACATGAGGCATCTATGACCTCCTTGCTCGAGTGACGATAGTTTCTTGTAAATCCCTCGTAAACGGAGGCATCCGAAACGTGGAAAACTACATATTCGGCAGCATATCTTACGGCGGTTTCCAATTCGCTTGCAAAAAAGCGCACAAGGGCATTTCGGTCTGTGCCGCCATAGTGGTTTTCGCACTCTGCGAGAGAGCCGAATTCGCTCAGCAGAGCCTCCTTGTCGCCGTTCCAAAAGTCCAGCCAATATGGGAAACTGCCAAGATGCAGCCCCTTGACGAAATCCTTTTTGACAATGCCGTTTTTGTCATCTCCGAGGCACATGAGCTCAACACCGTCGAAGCCCCGAAGCATATCCGCAAGCGAGTCGCTGCTGCCATATCTGCCCAAATCGTCGGGGCTTGTGGTGATGTTGAATGTAAGCTGCATGGTTACTCTCCGTGTTTTTGCTGTTCTCCGTGCGTATTTACACTCCGCGCTTTGCAACGTCCTCCTCGATGGAGGCTTTCCACGAACGGCTTATGGGCTGTGAAGCACGGAAGTTAGTTATCGCCGCCGTAACGCATTCGTAGTTGAGTTTTGTGCCGGCCCTGTCCGACTTGTAGCGGCAGGCTCTGTCCTCGGGGATGCCGTATTGCCTTGCGGTCTCCACGGCGTCTATGTTTGCACCGAGGAACAAAAACTCCCATCCGCATTCACGGCGCTCCTCTATCATGCGCCGCACCTGCTTGGCGGTGTAACGCCTGCTGGCGTTCTCCATGCCGTCGGTGGTTATGACAAAAAGCGTTCTTTCGGGGCGCATGGCCTCAAGCGTGTGCTTCTGGGCGTTTTCGATCTTGCTGATGGTAAGCCCTATGGCGTCTATGAGTGCGGTAGAGCCCCTTACAAAATAGTCGCTTTCCGTGAGTGGCGCTACTCCGCGTATGTCCGCCCTGTCGTGCAGCAGCTCGTACTCGTTGTCAAAAAGCACGGTCGTTACCGTAACATCCCCCTCGATACTGCGCTGCTTGTCGAGGGTTGAGTTGTAGCCGCCGATGGTGTCGCTTTCAAGCCCGCCCATCGAGCCGCTTCTGTCGAGAATAAATACGAGCTCCGTAAGTCCTTTTTTCATATCATTTTACCGTCCTTTCGATTTTATGGTTAAATGATACAACCAAAACTACGAAGCCGTGTCGCTTCGGGAGCGACATTTATCAAAACAGGGTGGCTTCTCCGAATTCAAAAAGCGCCTCGTCTATGCGGAACGGGTCATATATGCCGTTTTCGATAAAAAACTGTATTATAACGTCGAAGCGGCTGCTTCCCGACAGCGCATAGCCTGCCGCCTTCAAAAGCTCCTTCGTTTCGACCGGGTCAAGCCCGAGTGCTATCGAAAACGCCAGCGCCGTGTTTTTTGAAGGCTTGTAGTTGGGATCGCTGCGTATCTTTGAAAACAGCTTGCGGTCGATGCGTGCCTTCTTATACACCTCAACGTCGCTCATGCCGCTTTCGTCTATCAGCCGCAGGAGCTTTGTGGAAAAGCTTTCGTCAAGCCGCCCCACCGCATCGCTCAGGCTCTCCTTGTTTGCGAACGCAAATTGTATCGGATACGCCGCCGTGGGTCTTGCGAAAATGCTCTCCTCGGTGCATTGGCATTTATCCGCCGCCGTAAACTTGTGCCGGATCCGCTTTGCTCCGACGGGGCTCGGGCCGGTGTAGTGGGTTTTTATGTATTGCCGAAGCAGTTCATACTGCTCCGCCTTTGAAAAGTCGTTCATGGGCTTTCTCCTTTCAGTCGAATATCCGAACGGGAAGCACAAGGCGTTCCTTTGCAAACTCCATGTCGGGGTCAAAATAGTACCAATCGTCGTATATAGGCGAATATGTGTCTATCCTTATCTGCCCAAGATCCCTGTAAACGCTTATTATAGCCAGATAGCCTCTGCCGCCTTCTTCAAAATATTGGTAGTTGAGCATTATTTGATATACCGTTCTGTCCTTGAGCTTGTCGCCGTCATCGTCTATGTCGGCGGTAAGCATGGCGCAGTTATACCTGTGTCCGCAAAGCACCATGAATACGTTGCTGTTTTTCTTCACGACCTTGTTGTAGAGCAGCTTGCCCGTTTCGGACAAAAGCCCCTCCGTGGTGAGATAGTCGTGGAAAAACAGTATTGCGCTGCAGTCGGGATTTGCCGCAAGCTGTTCGTTCAGCCATGAAACGGCGGAGGCTTCCTTTCCGTAGCCCACACCTAAGAACATATATCTTGTGCCGTCTATATCCACTATGTCGCAGCGGCCTATGCCGCCCTTGTACCATGCGGTGACGTTGCCGTTTTCCTCGAAATGCTTTGCGCCGTAGTACTTGAGGTAGTTGTCGTAATTGACTTTTGAGCCAACGTCGTGATTGCCGGCGATCGCAAAAATGTCAAGCTCCTTCTCCAAAACAGCCACGGCGTCGCTCAATATGCGCCATTGCTCGCCGCTGCCTGAGTCATCCACAAAATCGCCGGTGAAAAATGCGTATTTTGCGTTATATTCGGCCGCATTTTCGGCCATCCATTCGGTCATGCGCATGAGGGATTCGGGGTATTTTGCGCTGTAATACTGGGTGTCGGTAAACCAGAAAAAGCTGTAATCCGGCGTTGGTTCGGGCGTAGGGGCGGGGGAGGGAGAAGGCTCCGCCTGTGCGGTGCTTTCGGGGGTGGGGGATGCCGTGTCTGCCGCAGCTTCTATCGTGATGTCCGAAGGCACGCCCGTTTCGAGATTCTTTATGCGGCGCTGCTGCCCGACGATAACCGCACCGAGCGCAAAAACGACCGCCGCCGCAACCGCAAGTCCGATAAAAAGTCCCGAAGTGAACAGCTTTTTCTCCCGCTTTCTCATTTTCATCCCCCTGTGTTTTTTCATATTATATAACATGCGGCGGACGATTGCATCTGCCACGATAAACTATTTTTGTACGAAAAAGGAAAATCCGCCGGAGATTTTCCGACGGACTTTGTAGCTTTGCGGTTTTTATTCACCGAGCTGATCGGCCGCATCATCGCTGTATTCTTCCGAGCAGAAGCTGCAGGCCTTTATCCTGTTGTGCTCTATCGCCTGTGCGATTGCGGTTACGAGGTTGCCTTCCTCGTCCACATAGTCCTCGGCGACGATAAGCTCTGCGGAGTTTTTGAGGGACTGGCAGTTTTCATCCACATGGAAGCATCTGCCGTAGGGGGTCCAGTAGACCAGTGCGCCGCTGAATTCGCTTTCCGCCTCGGCAAGCTCCTCGGCGGAAACGGGGTTCCACGTGTAGGAGAAAAGTAGGGCGACGGCGAGTGCGGCAACTGCAACGATGGCAACGATCTTCTTGGTCTTGGCATCGAGATTCAGGTTGCCCTCGCCTTCCTTCTGCGTCAAGAGGATGATGATGAACGGAACGAAAGCGATTATGGTCGCAATAAGACCCATGTTGTTCCACAGCCAGAACTTGAGCTTGTTCTTTTTGGAGGCGGGGTCGATGCGGTTGGACTTTTTCCAAAGCTGCGAGCCGATTATTACGAAAATAAGGTCAACAACGAGGAAGATGATGAGGTAGAGCATAAAGTTGTCGGGCAGACTGGGTATTATCTGCTGCGGCACGAATACGCCCTTAAAGTTGAGTATTGCGAGTACTTCAAAGCCGAATGCGATGAGCCAGCATATAACGGCACCTATGCGCAGACCGGTCGCTCTGCTTTTTTGGGTCTTGCTGTGGGTTTTTGACTCCTTAACTTCAACGTCCCTTTCGGCGGAAGATATGGTCGGCTTTTTCTCTGTAGATGCCGTTTTTTTGGGGGCACGCGCTGCCGTTTTGCCGGTGCTTGCCTTGGTGATTGTACGGGGTTTCTTCTCCATGTTCATTCCTCCTGAATTACATTGCGGCAAAAACGCATATACAGCGTATGCCTTATATATATTAAATATAACAAATATACAAATAAAATGCAAACAATTTATGTGCTTATTGCCCGATTTTAATGCTTTACGGAGTGCGTGTATTCTGTATTTTTCTTATTTTCAGCCAATACCCCCTACCGAGGTTGTCCCTGACGAAGCGCCTAAAGCCGCTTTTTCTCGGAGGGACATTCGTATGGCTGCCCGGAATGGCCTGAATGAACAGCTTCATATCGTCTTTTACAGCCTCCCCCTCGTAGTAATGCTTATCCGTTCCCGGGTAGTCCACCCTGCGCCATACCGATCTTGGGAACAGGCTGTGGAAGGGGTTGAAGGCGTCATGGCTTTCGCCTATGCCCTGAGGGCGGTCGTCGTGCGGTCTTTGCGGTAAAGTCCTGCTGTCAAGGAGCTTATACGTTACGATTGGAGGAGATGAAAGCTCAAGCGGCGCCCTTTCGCTGCCGGCGGGTTGAGCTGCCGGCTCGAACAGTGCCTCCGCACGGCGCAGTATATCTCCGGCGACGGCGGATCTGCACTCGGGCGGTTCGGGCTTTGCTTCGGGAACGGCTTTGCGGGAGTCGGTGATTTGCTTGGGTTCGGAGGAGTTTTTCGGAATAAAGTTTCCGCCGGATGCGCTGACGTCGGGAACGCCTGTGCGTGAGCCGCTTGCGGCGGATATGCCCGCATCGGAAACATCGGGATAGCTTCCGACGGAAGCATTTGAACGGGAGGAATTGCCGTGTTCATAAAAAATTTTTCGGCGAACCGCACCGTCATCGACACGGCTGCCCCTGTATTCGCCCGAAAGCAGCACCTTGCCGTCAAGGGAGATATATACCGCCGCAAATTCGTTCAGCGCCGTGTTAAATACGGCACGGCCGTTTTCGAGCCTTGCGGTTGTCAGTCTGACGTCACGGGAGCCGTAAGCATTCTGCACGATGTGGGCAAATGCGCCCTGCGTGCTTTTCGGGCATTTCAAAGTCAATACGGTCGTATTTTCGCCGCAGCCGATGCTTGCTGCCGCCTTTCCGAATACTCCGCTTAAAACCAATAGCTTTTCGCCTGCCATAGTCACCTCCGACGGTGCATCGGGCACCGGTAAATTATATGCCGAAGGCGGACGGAAAATGCTCCCTTACGGTTCGTCGGGCAGGGGAGGCTCGGGCATGGTTATGAATGCCTGCAGGGAGGCTGCACCCCTGGCATACTGTCCGCTGACGGTTATGCCGGTATGCACGGGGACGACGTAATAGGCATATACCATGCCGTATTCGGCCGACATATCGCAGTATTCTATCCTTCCGGCTTCACCCTGCCATCGGTCGATGAGCAGCTCGTTTCCGAGCATATCGAGGCGGTACAGCTCATAGCATATATGCGCCTTTTCTGCGGTAAAGCTTATCAGGGGCATGCCGTATTCCCCGAGCGTGACCGAAATATCGTTCGGGGGAGCAGGTATGTTCCAGTGCGTGCTTCGCTCCACGGGGGCAGTGCCCTCGGTGAAAAGCTCCGTCAGTACGCTGCTGTTTGGCGTGAACGCCGTTGCAAGCACGGGCGTGTGCAGCTTTTCGAGCGAATAGGCGTCCAGCCGCACCTCCTTTATCCCGTGGGGCTTTATAAAGTCGGGGGCGGATCCCTTGTCGGGATAGAGATAGTCGAATATGCTGTATATCACCGCCGCAGGATAGCGTCCGCCGGTGGCGTCCGAGGGAAGCGCTTCCTCGTTGGTGTCATAGCCTATCCATACGGTTACGGAATATTCGGGATTGTATGCGCTCATCCATGCGTCCCTTGTTGAGTTGGAGTCGCCGACCGTACCTGTTTTGCCGGCAACGGGTATGCCGAGCTGACCCAGCCGCCTGCCCGTGCCTTCGGTTACCGCCGAGCGCAGCATACTGGTGAGTATATAGGCGTTTTCGGCGCTCATCACCCGTAAACCGCTGTCTTTGCGCTCATATACGGTGTTTCCCTCGCTGTCCTCTATGCGGCTTATGGTTCCTGCGCCTTTATACACGCCTTCCGAGGCAAACGAAGCATACGCCGCCGAAAGCTGCAGGGGCGAAACGCCGTATGTGAAGCCGCCGAGCGCAAGCGCGAGCCCTGCGTCATCTTCCGAAAAATCTATTCCGAGCCTGCCCGCAAACAGCTTGCAGCTTTCTATGCCCATGTTTGACATCAGCTTTACCGCAGGTACATTGAGCGAGCGTGTCACCGCCTGACGCATCGTCACCCAGCCGTAGTATTTGTTGCCGGCGTTCTGCGGATTGTACGTTCCGAACGAGGTCGGCTCGTCAAGAATCATTGACGCCGCCGTGTAGCCGAAGCTTTCAAGCGCAGGCGCATATACCAAAATGGGCTTTATTACAGAGCCGGGCTGTCGTTTCATATCCGTTGCCCGATTGAATGCACCCCGGGTATATTCGCCCCTGCCTCCGACCACCGCCAAAATGCCGGAGGAGCTTGTGTCGAGCACCACGCCTGCCGCCTGCACGCTTTGGGTGGGGAAAAGCTCGTCGTTTTCAAATACGGCTTCGAGCGAGGTCTGAAGCTCGCTGTCAAGATACGTGTATATCCTCCAGCCCTCCGTGAAAAGGGAAACGCTGTCCGTGCCGAGCAAAGCGCAGGCTTCGTCTATCACAAGGTCGATGTAATAGCTTCGGTGTCCCTTGGTCTTGTCATCGTGCAGCACTACAGCTTCGTTTTTATACCGTTCGTATTCGCTTTCCGATATATGCCCGTACTCCTTCATCTGCGAAAGCACCACGTTCCGCCGCCCTACGGAGGCTTCAAGGTCAAGATGCGGCGCATAGTTCGTTGGGGATTTGAGTATTCCGGCAAGCAGGGCGGACTGCGCTGCCGAAAGTTCGGATGAGGGTATGCCGAAATACCCCTTCGCCGCCGCCTCTATGCCGTAATAGCCGCCGCCGAAATACACGTAATTGAGGTACATCTCCATTATCTGCTCCTTGGAATAGATGCTTTCCAGCTTTATCGCAAGGACAGCCTCCTCAAGCTTTCTCGATATGGTCTTTTCCGCAGGCTCGTTTTCGCCCGTAAGATGGCTGAGCTTTATAAGCTGCTGGGTTATCGTCGATGCGCCCTGCTCGAGGCTTCCGGTTCGTATGTCATGAAGGGCGGCGCCGCCGATGCGTATTATATCTACGCCCCTGTGGTTGTAAAATCGGGCGTCCTCGGCGGACAAAAACGCCTTTACGGTATGCTCCTGCAGGCTTTCTATATCCACCCACTGCCTGTTTTCTTTCACATAAAGGACGCTGCTTTCGCTGCCGTTTCGATCGTATATGATAAGGCTCCGCTTTGCCCCGAGTATGCGCTCGGGCTCCAACTCGTGCCACTGCTCTATGTCGAATATATCCGCCGCAAAAAACACTAAGAATGCCACCGCCAAAAGTCCGGCGTAAAGCACGCATTTTGCCGTTCGCCTGAAAAAGCCCTTTTTCCTCATACTGTGTCAGCCTTCCCAAAATGTTTTGTCAAAGCGGCGGAGACAGAATTGCCGTCCGCCGCAGCATTATTGGTATTGTTCCCCAAATATTAATAAAATACTTGTTGCAAAAATAAAAAAACTGCGATAACATTTTTAAAAAAGATGTACAGCTGATATGTGAGGTTTGCCATGAATTATGTACTTATACCGGCGTATAAGCCCGATGAAAAGCTTATAGCAACCGTGGCGTCTCTACTTGAAAAGGGGGCGGCCGTTTTGGTCGTCGATGACGGCAGCGGCGCCGAATACGGGCATATTTTCGACGAGGTAAGAAAGCTGAGCGTGGAGGTCATTTCCTATCCGGACAACAGGGGAAAGGGCAGTGCGCTCAAGACAGGCATACGCCGCCTCATGGCGGATGAAAACGTCACGGGCATAGTTACCGCAGATGCGGACGGGCAGCACAGGACGGACGACATACTGAACGTTGCCGCCGCACTCGATTCCTCCGAGGATACGGTGGTGCTCGGCGTAAGGCGCTTTGCCCAAAGCCATGTGCCGACAAGGTCAAGAATAGGCAACTGGATAACGAAGATAGGTTTTTATCTTGTCACGGGAATACGCATTTCCGACACGCAGACGGGGCTGAGAGGACTGCCGAAAAAGCTGTTTGACGAGCTTGTCGAAACCGAGGGCGACAGATACGAGTACGAGATGAATGTGCTGCTCAATTTGAACACGTGGAGGGCTCACGTGCTCGAGGTGCCCATAGAAACGGTCTATATCGAGGGCAACAAAAGCTCCAGCTTCAATGCGGCGAAGGATGCCTTCAGAATATTCAAGCAGATATTAAAGTTTTCCGCCTCGTCGCTCATATCGGGCTTTGTGGACTATGCGCTCTATCTGCTGCTGTGCTGGCTCATCCCCGTAATATCATTCATTCCTGCGAGCATCGCAGAGCCGGCGGCGCTCTGGATAGTGGTGGCAAGAATAGTCAGCTCGACACTCAATTTTACGCTCAACAGATTCGTCGTGTTCAAGCAGACGGGCAAAAACTGTATGCTCAAATACATACTGCTTGCAACCGTTATGATGCTTGTAACTGCGGTCGGTGTGGATTTCCTTGTCGGAATAAAGGTCAACAAGCTGCTTGCAAAGATAATCGTAGAGCTTCCGCTGTTCTTTGTGAATTACATCTGCCAGAGGAAGTTTGTGTTCAATCTCAAAACCGAGCGAAAATCGTAAAGCGCATGAATTTGGTTCCTCTGCCCAGTCGGGGGAGCGGACGTACAAAAAAGGCCGTGACGGAAATTGTCACGGCTTCTTTGTTTA
>JAEDJH010000059.1 GCA_016296415.1 Clostridia bacterium
TCAATCCCCGTTTATAAGGGCTTCGGCATATTCACGCAATGCGGAATAGCTCGTGAGCCTTTTTGACTGGTGGCAAACATTGTCCCGTACGTATTGGGGGAGGCTGCTGAAATATCGTCTGGCCCGTGATTCGTTGTCCAGCAGCGCATACATATTATCATACTTTTCATCGAACATATCATCACCTCTTGAGTATAGGGTGTGAAGGAATGCCCGATTTTATTCATCGCAGGAAAATAAAACCCGTAATTACGGGCAAAATGCTGTCGCTTTCAGTCGAACGGTCTGAAGGTCGCACAGGCGTGTTCAAGCGTCCAATCGCCCGTAACGCCGCAATGCGATGCGCCAAGTTCTATGTGGAGCATGGCTATGCCGCAGTCGAGCATTCCGTAACCGAAGTTGGGCGAGATACATTTTACCGTGACGGAGTCTTTGGCAAGAATGAATTTCCACGGCTGGCTGTTTAGCGCCGAGGGAGCTATCCTTGCGCACGAGATGGCGGCCTTTTGCCAATCGGGAAGCTCCACCAGCTCATCGTCGTACAGTCCCGTCAGCTTCGAGAGGGGCTTTCTCTGCCGCTTTGACGGCGCTTCGTCGGGAATGCCTATCGGAGTGATGCAGGAGATGTATTCATCCTCATCCAACCTTACCGTTTCCGTCACGACGGATTTTTTATACGATGCGCCGAGCCAGCATGTCCCCAGCCCCATGGCGGTGCATTCGAGGATAAACGCCTCGCCGATATAGCCTATTATGCGGCTGTCGGTATCCTTTTTTGCGATAAACGCAGCATAAACGGGCGTTCCGCTTATCCTGCCGTACCACAGTGCGGAATGAGGGAAAACCTCGGCGTTACGCTTTAACACTATGCGCACACCGTTGCAGCTCAGCCGGCGTGCGACCGCTTTAAGCTCCGCGATCGCATCCTTTTGGGGCTGACCGGCAAATTTTCTGACGGAAAAGCGTTGTCCGGCCAGCATATACCATCTTTCCATGCTATGCTCCATGTTGGTTACCTCCGAGAATTTTGCTTAAATACTGCCCCGTATAGCTGCCTTCGCAGGCGGCGACCTCCTCGGGAGTACCGCACGCAACCACGCTGCCGCCCCGTGTGCCGCCCTCGGGTCCCATGTCGATGATATAGTCTGCGGTCTTTATCACGTCGAGATTATGCTCTATCACTATGACGGTGCTTCCGTTGTCGCACAGCCGTTGGATTATCTCGATAAGCCGCTTTATGTCGTGAACGTGAAGTCCCGTTGTGGGCTCATCCAATATATACACGGTTTTTCCCGTATCCCTGCGTGAAAGCTCCGTTGCAAGCTTTACCCTCTGCGCTTCACCGCCAGACAGCGTCGTTGACGGCTGACCGAGCTTTATGTAGCCAAGCCCCACATCTGCGAGCGTCTGCAGCTTTTTCTGTATCTTGGGAAGGCTTGAGAAAAACTCCAATGCGTTTTCGACCGTCATGTCGAGCACGTCTGCGATGGATTTCCCCTTGTAATGCACCTCGAGCGTTTCTCTGTTGTAGCGCTTTCCGTGGCAGACCTCGCACGGAACGAATACGTCGGGGAGAAAGTGCATCTCGATTTTGATTATGCCGTCGCCCTTGCAGGTCTCGCAGCGTCCGCCTTTTACGTTAAAGCTGAAGCGGCTGTTGGTATAGCCCCGCATTTTTGCATCGGGCGTCACCGAGAAAAGATCCCTTATCAAATCGAAAAGCCCCGTGTACGTCGCAGGATTGCTTCTCGGCGTTCTGCCGATGGGCGACTGGTCTATGTCTATCACCTTGTCGAGATGCTCTGTGCCGGTAATGACCTCGTGGGCACCGGGACGTATTTTTGCCCTGTTCAGGTCACGCAGGAGCGTTTTTTTGACGATTTCGTTTACAAGGCTGGATTTGCCCGAGCCGGAAACGCCCGTTACGCAGGTGAAAACGCCGAGGGGGAAGTCAACGTCGATGTTTTTGAGATTGTTCACGCAGGCGCCCTTCACCGAAAGCCACCTGCCCGGCAGCTCACGCCTTTTTCCGGGAATATCTATGCGCATTTTGCCCGAAAGATATTGACCCGTTATGGAGTCGGGACAAGCCTCTATTTCGGCAACGCTTCCCTGCGCTATTATGCGCCCGCCGTGTTCGCCCGCACCGAGACCTATATCCACTATATGGTCGGCGGCACGCATGGTCTCCTCGTCATGCTCCACGACAATAAGCGTGTTTCCGAGATTCCTCATGTTTTCAAGCGTCGCAAGCAGCTTTGCGTTGTCACGCTGATGCAGACCGATGCTCGGCTCGTCGAGTATATACAGCACGCCGACAAGTCCCGAGCCTATCTGCGTTGCAAGGCGTATGCGCTGCGCCTCTCCGCCGGAGAGCGAGCCTGCGGAGCGTGAAAGGGTAAGGTAGTCAAGCCCGACGTTTTCCAAAAAGCCGAGCCTTGAGTCGATTTCCTTCAATATGCGTTCGGCGATGATCTTCTGCGACTCGGTAAGCTCGAGCGAGCCAAAGAAGGAACGGGCGTCAAGCACCGTCATATCGTTGACGGCCGCTATGGAAAGTCCGCCCACCGTCACGGCAAGGCTTTCGGGCTTCAGCCTCTTTCCGCCGCATTCGGGGCAGGGGATTTGCGACATATATTCCTCATATTCACGCTTCATGTGCTCGGAATTGGTTTCACGGTATCTTCTTTCGAGGGTCGTAACTATTCCTTCGAAGGGAGTGCGAAACTCTCCGCTTCCGTAGTCACGGGTGTAGCGTATGTTAAGGGTTTTCGTGCCGCTTCCGTACAGTATCACGCTCCGGACCTCATCGGACAGCTCGCACCATGGGGTGTCGAGCGAAAAACCGTATTCCTTTGAAAGCGCATCGAAATAGATGTGCGCCATCGTGTCGGAGCTTGCGCTCTGCCAGCCGGCAACGCTTATTGCTCCCCGGTTCAGCGAAAGCTGTTCGTTGGGGACTACAAGCGACGGGTCTATCCTGTTCAACGCTCCAAGACCCGTACAGTGCGGGCAGGCGCCGTAGGGATTGTTGAACGAGAACATTCTCGGAGTAAGCTCCTCGATGCTTATGCCGCAGTCGGGGCAGGCGTAGTTTTGCGAAAAGAGAATTTCCTCTCCTCCGATTATGTCCGCCTTTGCAAGCCCCTTGCCGAAGCTGAATGCGGTTTCAAGCGAGTCCGCAAGCCTGCTTGATATGTTTTCCTTTATTATAAGCCTGTCTATGACCACGTCTATGGTATGATTCTTCTTCTTGTCGAGCGCAGGCACCTCGTTTATGTCATATACAACGCCGTCTATCTTTACCCTGACGTAGCCGTCTTTCTTGATCTGCTCAAAGAGCTTTTGATGCTCGCCCTTTCTTGAGCGCACGGCGGGTGCGATTATCTGGAGCCTCGTACCGGTCGGCAGGGCGGTTATCCGGTCTATGACCTGGTCGATGGACTGACGCTCGATGGGCTTGCCGCATTTGGGACAGTGCGGAAGTCCTATCCTTGCGTAAAGGAGCCTTATGTAGTCGTTTATCTCCGTTACCGTGCCAACGGTGGAGCGGGGGTTGTTGGAGGTGCTTTTCTGGTCGATGGATATGGCCGGCGAAAGTCCCTCTATATAGTCCACGTCGGGCTTGTCCATCTGCCCTAAAAACTGGCGTGCGTACGCCGAAAGCGACTCGACGTAGCGCCTTTGCCCCTCGGCGTAGATGGTGTCGAACGCAAGCGACGATTTTCCCGAGCCGGAGAGTCCGGTGAAAACGATCAGCTTGTTCCTCGGCAGCGTTATGTCTATGTTTTTCAGGTTGTGCTCCCTTGCACCCTTGATCACTATATCGTCCAGCATGGTTTATTTCCTCTTTCTTTGACGGGCCGGCTTTTTGCTCCCGACCGTTCCCGGGGCGACCTTCTTTTTGCCCGAAGCTTCCTTGCCCATAAGCTCATAGATCCTGTCCCTGAGCTTTGCGGCCTGCTCAAATTCAAGCTCAAGCACACATTGACGCATCTGCTCCTCGAGCACCGCTATCCTGTCCGCCTTCTGCTCCTCGCTCAGGACCTCCTTTGCGCCCTTGCTGCTTATCTCAAGCACGTTATGAACCTTTTTGACTATCGTTTTGGGCGTTATGCCGTGCTTTTCGTTGTATTCCTTCTGGATAGAGCGCCTGCGGTTGGTTTCGTTTATGGCGCTCTGCATGGAGTCCGTCACGGTGTCCGCATACATTATAACATGGCTTTCTGCGTTTCGTGCGGCACGACCGATCGTCTGTATGAGCGATGTGGAGGAGCGCAAAAAGCCCTCCTTGTCCGCATCGAGTATCGCAACAAGCCCCACCTCGGGCAGGTCGAGTCCCTCTCTCAAAAGATTTATTCCCACAAGCACGTCGAACTCGCCGAGCCTGAGATCCCTTATTATCTCCATGCGCTCCATGGTTTCTATTTCGGAGTGCATATACCTGACCCGAATGCCCATCGAATCCAGATGCTCCGTGAGCATCTCCGCCATCTTTTTGGTCAGCGTCGTCACAAGCGTGCGAAGCCCCTTGGCGGTGGTGCGGTTCACCTCGGAGAGCAGATCGTCTATCTGTCCCTTTACCGGACGCACCAAAATCTCCGGATCGACAAGACCCGTCGGGCGGATTATCTGCTCAACGGTGCGGCTTGCTCCCGAAAGCTCGTATTCGGCGGGCGTTGCGCTTACGCAGATAAGCTGGTTTATACGCTGTTCAAATTCCTCGAACCTGAGCGGTCTGTTGTCGTACGCCGACGGCAGACGGAAACCGTACTCGACAAGCGCCTCCTTCCTTGCCCTGTCGCCTCTGTACATCGCCCGTATCTGCGGTATTGTCACATGAGATTCGTCTATTATCATAAGGAAATCCTTCGGAAAATAGTCGAGCAGGGTGAACGGAGGCTCTCCCGGACTTCTGCCGTCAAAATATCTTGAGTAGTTCTCTATGCCCTGACAGTAGCCTATCTCACGCATCATCTCAATGTCGTAAAGCGTGCGCTGCTCGAGCCTCTGCGCC
The DNA here is from genome assembly GCA_016296415.1 of Clostridia bacterium. GTDB lineage: Bacteria > Bacillota > Clostridia > Christensenellales > CAG-138 > JAEDJH01. Next base: position 5,018 of record JAEDJH010000059.1, read on the forward strand.
TCAAGAAGCAGCTCCTTTTCACGAAATTCGCCTATGCGCTGCCAAAGGTCCGATTCCATGTCCGAAATCGCCGCATTCAGCTTTTCGGCGGCGGTGGCATAGTGCGTGGCGGGGAATACGGCGGCGTGCTGAACGCTTACAAACACCTCGCCCGTCAATGCGTTGACCTCGCTTATGCGCTCCACCTCGTCGCCGAAAAACTCGACACGGATGACTCTGTCTATGGCGTTGCTCGGGAAAATCTCTACTACGTCGCCCTTTGCCCTGAACGTGCCTCTGGTAAATTCTATCTCGTTTCGCTGATACTGTATCGCCACAAGCTGCTTCATAAGCTCGTTTCTGTCGAGCGTCATGCCCAAACGCAGGGATATGCTCATGTTGTAGTATTCCTCGGGACTTCCGAGTGCATATATGCTCGACACGGATGCAACGATTATAACGTCCCTTCGCTCGTTCAGCGCACAGGTTGCGCTGTGCCGCATGCGGTCTATCTCGTCGTTTATCGCAACGGTTTTTTCTATGTAGGTATCCGATGCGGGTATGTACGCCTCAGGCTGGTAATAATCGTAGTAGGAGACGAAATACTCAACCGCACTGTTCGGGAAAAACTCCTTCAGCTCGGAGCAAAGCTGTGCCGCAAGGGTTTTGTTGTGGGCGATGACGAGCGTGGGCTTCTGCACCTGCTCGATCACGTTTGCCATGGTGAACGTTTTTCCCGAGCCCGTAACTCCGAGCAGGACCATTTGCCTCTCGCCGCTTTCAATCCCTTCGACAAGACGCTCTATCGCCCCCGGCTGATCGCCCGTGGGACGGTATTCCGATACCAATTTGAATTTCTTTTCCGTATCCATGCTTTTATTTTACCAAATTGAAACGCCATGTAAATCACATAAATTATATATTCCCCTTAAGGCAAGGGAATGTATGGCTGTTATACCATACATTTTGCATTGATGCTCCGCCGTATCGAGTGATACCATACAGAAAAAAGACAGGAGATAAGACCGTGACATTTTGGTTCATACTTTATATTGCGATAATACCCGTCGTTCCGCTTGTCGGGGCATATATATACAAACGCCGCAACGACATCGTGCGGCGGAATGTGTGCTACGGTGTGTCCGTGCTGCAGCTTTTTCTTTCGATAGGATACCTGCTGCACTGGCTCAAATATTATTGATGTAGGGCAATGCCGCACCTATTGCGGTGGCAAATACGGCTTCATCGGGGATGAAGAACTTTATGCTGTAAAGCTCCTCGATGCTGTTGAATATCGCTCTTGCCTGCGGAAGTGTGGCAAGCGAGCCTATCACGACCACGTCGCTCACGCTTTCGTTTCGGAGTGCAAATACCGAAAGCATGCCGACGGTCTGGAACACCATGTTCATAAGACCGAGGGAGAGGTCGGAGCTTGTCGTGCCGCTTTTGATGCTTCCGAAATTGGATGCGGTGGCGTGTGAAGGCAGGGAGGAAATGTCGTTTACGCAAATGTCCGAGATCATAAGATCCACCGCCTCAAGACTGCCGCTTTTTGCCAGCTCGGTTATGGTGTTTATGTCGTTTTCATGGAACAGATGCCATGAAAGCCCCGTGAGCGTGCCGCCGCCGACGCCGCTTCCGCCGATGTGGAAGCTGCCGTTTTCGTTTGCCATGACGAACGCCGTTCCCGTGCCCATGCTTACCACGAGCGCATTGCTCTTTCCGGAAAGGGCAAGACCGCCGAGACCTATTGCGTCAAACTCGTTCACTCTTTCTGTTTTTATGCCGTAAATGTCCCCATGCACCAGCTCCGCACCCACGCCCGTGATAACTATGCGTGAAACGCTCGAAAGGGCTATCGAGTGCGAGCTCAAAAGATTGCCTATTGCACCGTAAAGGGAGGTTATGCGATCGGAGGCGACAACCTGAAGCGTACCTATACGCCTGCCGTCGTCATGGTAGCCTGCTATCTTTGTTGTGGAGCCGCCGATGTCTATGCCGAGAATAACACCCATATCAGTTTACCCTGTCCTGCGAATTTGCGGCGCGTGTTATGGAAGCGATTATACGAAGCAGCACGGCGGAGAGCGCTGCGCAGACGATGAGCGCAACGAATGCCTCTATGCCGCCGTTGAGCAAGCCCGTTGCCGTGAAAAGCATGGTTGCAACGCCGCTTGCGGTCGTGCCGAACGCCTCCGCAAGTATTTGGGCGGCGAATATGTAGGTGAAGCCGAGGAAGAAAACGGTGTTGGTGAGCGAACCCACAAGACCGGCGGCGCCTGCGGAAACGGCAGGGCGGTTGAACGCCTTTTGGAGACCGCCGAAGGTCAGTGCGGAGAATATGCCGACGAGTATTCTCGGGACGAATATTATTGCGAATATAAGGAAGATATTATACCACGTAATGCCGGTTTCCGTGCCGAGCAGGGCGATGGAAAAGGGTGTGGGAACCATGAAGGCACGGATGAGGCTTGTGACGCCGAAAAAGAATCCGAACAGGATACCGCCCTTTACCCCGAAAAGGATGGCCGCAATAATTGTCGGAATGTGCAGAAGCGTAATTTCGACTATGCCGATGTTGATATAGCCGATGGGGGACAGACCGAGTATGAGCGTGATGGCTAAAAGCAGAGCGCAGATAACGAGTCTTCTTGTTTTGACAAATTTCATCAGTGATCCCTCTCTTTTGCAGGAGCCTTCGCCGTGGGTAAGGCTCTAATTTTGAGTGTCCGCCTTAATGACACACAATGAGATTATACTTATGCTGCCGATAAATTTCAATACCGCAAGGGAATATAATCCTTTGAGAGGAAAACACATTTTTCGGAGCACTCGTTTGTGACATAAAAATTATATTGCCCGGGAAACAAAAAATAAAAATATTTTGTTGACAAGCGACTTTTGCTAATGTATAATCATTTGCGTGCGATAAACGCAACGGACGGGGTGTAGCGCAGCTCGGTAGCGTACGTGCTTTGGGAGCATGGGGTCGTGGGTTCAAATCCCACCACCCCGACCAGAAAGCGGCCCCTTGGTCAAGCGGTTAAGACACCGCCCTTTCACGGCGGTAACAGGAGTT
>JAEDJH010000060.1 GCA_016296415.1 Clostridia bacterium
AACCGTAGGCTCAACCGTAGGTGCAACGGTGGGCTGGGTCGTCGGGGTGGGATCGCCCTCGGTGGTTACATACTCATAAAAAACGATGTTATTGCCGGTGTTCTTGCTCGTGGTGAAGAGAGTGTTATCCGCCGCATAAGACAGATAGTAGTAGCCTTCGCTGTCTACCTGGTTGTTAAGGTCGTTTCCGCTGTAAAGCCATGCAATGGCGGTAGTGGAGGGTGCAAGATATTCGGTTGAGTCAAGACCCATGTACATTCCGTCATCTACACTCTGGAATGTCCAGCCGGAAGTGCTGTTGCCTGCTGCTACCCACGATATCTCGTTTACGTTCACGCTCGAGGACACGGTCAGAGTGCTGTCGCTGTTCTCGGTTACGCTTACGGGTGCAAGATAGTGGTTGCTCGATACGGTGCTGTTGGATACAGCTACGCCCTGTCCGCCCGCTACGATTATGTACGTTCCGCCGGCTTTGATCTCATCTGCTATCATGTAGCCTTCGAAGTTGTTGACGGTCAGAGAAGCTGTTCTGGTATAGCTCGTGTTTGCTACGTTGTCCTTAATTACGCAGGTGATGGTGGTGCTGCCTGCGGATACGCCCGTTGCTTTACCGGTGCTGTCGATGGTTGCAATACCGGTGTTGGCGGAGCTCCATGTTGCGGTATAGTCAACGTTTGCGGGTTCTACGCTGAGGGCAAAGGTGGCTTTGCCGCCGACCACAGTGGTTGCGCTCGTGGGGGTGATGCTTACCGAGGTGATCGCCTCAGGCTCGGACGAGCCGAAGAGTTCCCAATCGCTGGTAACGGTCTGCGCTCCATCGGGGTTGGACGGGAAGGAATCGGTGGGGGACATTACGATGGGATAAGCATCGCCGTGGGGATCCGGTATGCCATGGGTATCCTTCATTACCTTTATGGCTTCGGCTACGGTTGCGCCGTTCTTCATCTGGGTCCAGAAGGTCTCTTCATAGAGATAGTCGCCTGCAAATGTTACGGACTGGGAATAGCCGTAAACAATGCCTGCACCTGCCTGGAGGAGAGCCGTACCGGTGGTACCATTACCGGCCTTCTTCATACCTTCGCAGATGGCCATCCAAACAATGCAGTTGGAGAGCTCTGCGCTCTTATGTACATTTATGTACCGACCGTCAATGAATGCTTCGGAGCCGGAGCTGACCGCATAACCGTTGGAGTAGTCCGAAGAGGTTATGCCGGAGTTGGTGGTCAGGCAGAGGTAAGACGAGGTGCCGCTCTGAACGCCGTGGCTGTCGAATATAACGACGCCTTTTCCGGGCATTGCGGAGGCGATCGCCGGACCGGTAGCATCGGTGGACTGGATCAGAGTGTAAGATCCGCCGGTTGCCGATGCGATGGACTGCGCCTCGTTCTTATACTGGTCGGTAAAGGATGAGTCATGTCCGTAGTAAGGAGCGATGAGGAGAACGTTTGCGCTCGACGGGCCGTTCTTGGTTGCCGCGGGAATGAAGGTTACATCCTCTTTATATTCGCCCTCATAAGGGGTGATTTCGTTGCGGAGCCTATATACATAGACGCAGTGCATGCCGTCCACTTTGAATGCGAACTGTCTTTCACCTTCCCAAACAAGGTCTGTTACCAGTTCGTTTTCAGCGGCGGCTTCGTATGCCGCAAGGGTTACTTTTTCGGGCGTTGCTTTCATGGAAAGCGCTTCCGCCTCGACTTGGTCGATTTCTGCCCATGCTTTGTCAAGCAAAGAAAGAGCAGATCTTTCCGCTGCAGCGTCGCCGAGGGTTGCGATGGGCATGATGGCCAGCATCATCACAACGGCAATGACTGCACACAGAATCTTCTTCGTCATGTTTTCTTCCTCCTGATTTTTGTTGTTGAGCATATAGCCTGAGGAAAGTATATCATATTTTATGCATGATTGTCCATTATCTGGGGCCTATTTTGCAATTTTATTTATTTACAAGCGCATCGTTGTATCTTGAAACATGATATACATTTTTACAAAATGCAAGAAAATTCTATTCTTTTTTTAACTGTTATTTGACAATATTCATAAACTTTGTATAATTATATTGAAGTTTGATGAATATGGGTAACGGTGGATATATGCTTAAGGGCTTGATAAAAACAACGGCAGTCATTCTTTTGCTTGCCGCGCTGGCGTTTCTTCCCGTGCAGATTTTTGCGGAAGAAACAAAGGATGTTGATATATATGACCTTCCTATTGAGGAGAACGACTCCTTATGTGGACGCATCGTCTTTGTTGACCCCGGGCATGGGATAGGCTGCGGAGGCGCTTACGGCGGCTATACGGAGCACGTTTATAATCTCATTTATGCCAACCTGCTCAAAGACAAGCTCGAAAAATGCGGAGCAACGGTCGTCATGACCAGAACCACCGCCGAGAATGTAGATAATTATCACCGCATGGCGGCGCTCCATATATATCTCCTCGATATGCTTAAGGCAATATACCAAAACGATATAAATCTTTCCGTTTCACCGAGCGAGATCGCACTGCTGCAGGCGCATATAGACGAAATGACAAGATTGCAGCGAATAATGAAAAACGTGCTCAGCGATATATCCCTTGCGAGGATCTATTTCAACGCTCCGTACGACTATTCCTACAATCGTGCTATACACCCCGATCTGAAGAAAATATTTGAATACGAGAGGCATCCGTCCGTCAGCCGCAATGTTCTTTACGTGTCCATTCACTCCAATGCAACGGGTGAACCGGTGAACACCAATACCAACGGCACGGTCACATACTATCTTTCAAACGATTGGTACGCCTCCCAAAACTACTATACCGAGTATGCAAACGTAGCAGGCAGTGAGATTGCTGCCACACTCATGCTGGATCATGTGTCGCTTTCCGGCGGATTCAAAAGGCGCGGAATGCACGTAAACGATTACTTTATGCTTCGTGAGCATAATGCGCCCGCCGTTTTGGTCGAGATGGGCTATCACACCAACGCAGGCGACCGTGAGCGGCTCAAGGACGAGGAAAATCAGGACCGCATTACCAACGGAATGGTGATTGCCATACAGGAATACTTTTCCGGCATAGATATTTACACCATGCCGGTCAACGTCAACTGCGTGTCAAGCTCCGTTTATCAGATAATGGCGGACAGCATTGCGGGCATACACCCCTGCACAACCGTTGACGCCCTGCTGTCCGGCCTTGACAGCCCCTATTATCTATCCGTCATAGAGGCAAACGGAAGCTCCGCAAAAATCGGCTCGGAGCTTGTGGTCACCGAGGACGAGCTGGTTGTAAGCGACGCCTCGACAAACGAGACCATCGCAAGCTATCCCATAATAATTTACGGCGATGTATCCGGCGACGGGCAGATAGGGCTTATCGACCTTTTAACCATACAAAAATATCTGCTCGGAACGATGGATTTCCAATCGCACGCCATGCTCGAATCCGCCGACGTCAATAAATCCGGCGAGATAACGCTTATCGACCTGCTGTTTATCCAAAAGCATCTTTTGGGTGAAATAGAGATTGCTCAATAAACCCCGGAGGTATTGACCCGTGATAAAACGTTCACGCAAGTTTATTATAGCTGTAACGGTTTTCTCCGTGCTGCTCGGACTTTTTGCCGTTCCTGCGCTCGGCGTGGGGGTTTCCGCCTCCGCCTCCCCTTCCAAGGTTAAGCCCGGAGATGAGTTTACCGTAACCGTAAAATTCAAGGGAACCAACATAATGGGTGCGGAAGCCAACTTTTCATACGACAGCAGCCTCGTTAAATACCTCGGCGGCGATAACACCTCCGACGGCAAAATCGTACTTTACACATCCGCAGCGGATGCTTCCTCGCTCTCATGCAAGATTAAATTCAAGGCGCTGAAGGCAGGCGAAGCGAAAATCAGCATTACCTGCACCGAAAGCTACGACTCAAACCTCAACAGTCTGAGCGGCGGCAGCTCAAGTGTTACCGTAAAGATTGCGGCTTCCTCTGGCGGCGCGTCGGGCACGCAAAAGCCTACCGCTCCGAAGCCCACGCCCACCCCCATACCGAATATCCCCATAAGCATAGACGGTATCCCCCATACGATAATCGGCGCCCTGCCGGAAAACGTTGAAATTCCCGAAGGATTTGCCCCGACGGAATACGTATGCAACGGGCAGCCCGTTGCCGCGCTGCAAAACGAGCAGGGCTTCATCCTTTTGTACATAGCCGATGCAAACGGCGAAAACGGTCGCTTCCATATATATGAAGCAGCTACGGATTCGTACATACCATTTGTTTGTGCCGTTGTCAGCCAAAGCTACATAATACTCGTGCCCGATGAATCGGCGGAGCTTCCCGAGGGCTATAAGCCCGGGCTTATCAATATCGGCGGCAACAGCGTCCGTGCATGGCTCAATGCCAACGGAGGCTGCATTCTCTATGCCTGCGCCGATGACGGCACGGTCGATTATTACGAATATGATATTTTGAGCGGCTCTTTCATGCGCTACGTCTTTGCAACGCCCGAGCCGACGCCCGAGCCTACTCCGGAACCCACGCCGGCGCCGACGCCCGAGCCGACTCCCGAACCCACGCCCGAGCCCACTGGACTTGCCGCACTCAGCGTGCTTGAAAAGTATCTTGGCGGCTGTGCGATATTCCTGGCAGTCGGATGCGTTGTACTCGGCATATTGCTTATAAGGGCGTCCAAAAAGGCAATGGAAGAATAATCAAACGGTGCGGTTTCACCACGATGCCGCACCGTTTTTATGCCCAAAGCCGCATCAAAGCCTCACAGCCCGAATCGGTGGCTAAACTTCCCCAATTGGGGAGGCTTTGACTTGACAAAAGCGCACTTTAAGAATATCATAGATTCATTATGTAAACAGGAGTATTTATTCATGGAAAGCAAACTTACGATGGACAAGATTGTAGCCCTTTGCAAAAACAGAGGCTTCATTTTCCCCGGTTCCGAAATATACGGCGGATTGGCAAACGCATGGGATTACGGTCCTCTCGGCGTTGAATATCTCAACAACGTCAAGAAGGCATGGTGGCGCAAGTTTGTTCAGGAAAGCCCCTACAACGTCGGCATGGACGCCGCAATACTGATGAACCCCGAAACCTGGGTCGCATCCGGTCACGTCGTCAATTTTAACGACCCTCTCATGGACTGCAAGGCGTGCAAGGCCCGCTTCCGTGCGGATAAGCTCATTGAGGATTATGCCTTTGCAAACTCGCTTGACCTGCATCCCGACGGATGGACCAACGAGATGATGACCGAGTTCATACAGCAAAACGGCATTGCCTGCCCCGAATGCGGCCGCAAGGAGTTCACCGGCATACGCAAGTTCAATATGATGTTCAAAACGTTCCAGGGCGTAAACGAGGAGACCGCAAACGAGATATATCTGCGCCCCGAGACCTGTCAGGGAATATTCGTAAACTTCAAGAACGTGCAGCGTTCCATGCGTAAAAAGATCCCCTTCGGCATAGCGCAGATAGGAAAATCGTTCAGAAACGAAATAACCCCGGGAAACTTCATCTTCAGAACGAGAGAGTTTGAGCAGATGGAGCTCGAGTTCTTCTGCGAGCCCGGCAAGGATATCGAATGGTACAACTACTGGAAGGATTATTGCAGGGACTTCCTTCTCGCCCTCGGCATGAAGAAGGAGAATATGCGCCTTCGTGAGCATTCAAAGGACGAGCTTTGCCACTATTCAAACGGCACCACCGACATCGAGTATCTGTTCCCCTTCGGATGGGGCGAGCTTTGGGGCATAGCGGACAGAACCGACTTCGACCTCAAGGCACACGCAGGCCACAGCGGCGAAAAAATGGAGTACCAGGATCCGTTCACCAACGAAAAATACATCCCCTACTGCATCGAACCGTCCGTCGGCGCAGGAAGAATGGCACTCGCCCTCCTCTGCGACGCCTATGACGAGGAGCTGCTCGAAAGCGGCGATACCAGAAACGTTCTGCATCTGCATCCCGTCCTTGCGCCGTATAAGGCCGCCGTACTTCCCCTGCAGAAAAAGCTCGGCGACAAAGCGCAGGAAGTATATGCACGCCTCGCAAAGCGTTTCAGCGTTGACTATGACGATGCGGGTCAAATCGGCAAGCGTTACCGCAGGCAGGACGAGATAGGTACTCCGCTGTGCATCACCATAGACTTCGACACCCTTGAGGACAATACCGTTACGGTGCGCGACAGAGATACCATGGAGCAGATCAGACTGCCGATAGACAGCCTTATCGCCTATATTGACGAAAAAACCGACTTTTAAGCAAGGCACAGATTAAATTCGCCCCACCGAGGTTTGCTTCGGTGGGGATTTTTATCCTGCTGCATCACGCAGCTTTTTGAGTATCTTATTTTCGAGCCTCGATATTTGCACCTGGGAAACGCCGAGCGCCTTTGCCGTTTCGTTCTGCGTTTTATCCTGAAAAAACCGCAGCAGTATAAGCTGGCGCTCACGGGGTTCAAGCGTGGAAAGAAGCTGCTTTAGCAGCAGGCTGTCAACGACGTGCTTTTCCTGCTCGTCGCCGTCTGAAAGCTGGTCCGCAATGCAGGCGTCGGAATCGTCGCCGAAGGCGGGCTCATATATGGAGGTATATGAGCAGGCGGATTCGAGCGCCATTACCACATCACAGACGTCCTCGCCGAGCGCTTGAGCAATCTCCGAAACGCCTACCTCACGCCCAAGCTGTGAGCACAGCTTTTCCTGCATCGCCGCAACACGTGCGGCAAGCTCCTTTAGCGACCTGCTGACCTTTATCATGCCGTCATCACGCAAAAAGCGCTTTATCTCGCCCATTATCATCGGCACGGCGTATGTTGAAAAGCGAACCTTGAAGGCTGTATCATAATTATTTATCGCCTTGACAAGTCCCACACAGCCGATCTGGTACAGGTCGTCATACTCCACTCCCCTATGCAAAAACCGCCGCACGATGGACTTGACAAGGGCGGTGTTTCGCCTCACGAGCGTGTCCGTGGCCATGCCGTCACCCGAATGAGAACGCTCTATCAGCTCCAGCGTCTCATCGTGGCTCAGCAGCCTGTCGTCACCCATTTGATCTCTCCGATGCATCTGCAATGCGTTTTTTCATCGTTACGACCGTACCCTCGTCCGGCTTCGACTCCACCTCCACGCTGTCCATAAACGCCTCCATGACGGAAAAGCCCATTCCCGACCTTTCACCATCCGACGAGGTCGTATAAAACGGCTGCCTTGCAAGCTCCACGTTCTCTATGCCTCGACCGTCATCGGAAATTACTATCGTAAGCTCACCGGTTTCGTCCATGCCGCACATCATTTCGATAGTCCCTCCCCTGCCCTCATAGCCATGAACAATCGCATTTGTAACGGCCTCACTTACCGCAGTTTTTATGTCAGTCAGCTCCTCTATCGTAGGATTCAGCTGTGCTGCAAAGGCGGCGGCAATCATCCTTGCAAGCGCCTCGTTTTGTGAAATTGCGCTGAACTCCGTTTTCATTCTGTTTTGATACATCCTCAAAAAACCATCCTTTCCAAATTGACTCCCCGAACACTCAGCCGTTAAGCAGCGTGTATATCCCCGACATTCTTAAAACTCTATCGACGCTCCTGTTTGCCCCGACGATACTCATGCGTTTTTTTTGAGGGGCGATCAGCTTATAGCGCCCGATTATCACCCCGAGTCCCGAGCTGTCCATCATCGAAACCCTGCTCATATCCACCACTACCTCGTTGGCGGCATCGTTTTGTTTGATCGCACTGTCCATCTTCTCTCTGACCGAAGCCGCAGCATGATGGTCCAATTCCCCTATCAGGGATACCGTCAGCGACCTTCCGTTTAGTCTGCTTTGTATATCCATACATACCTCCGCTATGCAGTTTACCGAATTTTATTCGCCGCGCAAATTTTGCGTCCTGCTTAAAAATTTGGCTTGTTTTGACCGAACGCTTCGTAAAAGCGCAGCACTT
>JAEDJH010000061.1 GCA_016296415.1 Clostridia bacterium
TTTGCTTACTGAACCAAATCGCTGGCCGGAGCGATGTATTCGTTCACGAGCGCCGCCACCTTGTCGGCCTTTTCCTCATGCAGCAGATGCCCTGCGTTCCTGACGATGGCGTAGGAGGCGTTTTTTATTGCGGCGTGATACAGCTCGGGCAGTTCCGATGTATGCCACTTGTCCTCGCAGCCCCAGAGTATCAGCACGGGGCATTCGAGCATGCGCAGCTCCTTGAATATGCTTTCCTCGTCATAGCGATAGACGGAGTTTCTGATTATCGTTCTCGACTCTGCGTCGGAGACCGTCTTATAGCACTCCGCCGAATAGTCGGGCGTCAGGTTAGTGAGGTCAAAGAAGCACTCGCCCAGTATTTTTTCAACCGTTCTCAGGTTATACAGCCTCGATGCGACGCCGCCGAAGATCGGATTGTCGAGCATACGCACCATAAGCGGCATTTCCGGCGTTATTCCGCCCGGAGAAAGCAAAATTATGTTGCCTATCTTCTCCGGATGCTGTCTTGCAAGGCAGAGCGCATAGGCGCTGCTCATCGAAAAGCACATGAAGTGCGCCGACTGAAGCCCCACGGCATCCATGAAAAGGTTCAATACCTCGGCATAGTCCTCGATGGCACACTTAAAATTCGTCGGGCGTGACGAGTAGCCGTGTCCGGGCAGGTCAAGTGCGATCACCCTGTAGCCCGCCGAAAGGTATTTCATAATGTTGCGCCAGGTATATATCGACTGACCGACGGTATGCAGAAGTATCATCGGCTCGCCCGTTCCCATATCTATATAATGAAGCCTCAGCCTTTCGCCGGCGGCGGTGTCCTCCGTCTCCTCATCCGCATTTAATGCGGGGCGTGGCAGTTCTATATCAACATACTCGCCGGTATGCTCCGAGTTTATGTATTTTTTTACTTCAAGCGCAAGACTCACGCCGATCCTCCCAAAACTGCCGCCAATATTATGCAGCGGCAACAATTATTATATGATTTTACATTTTAATGTATTCATTTGCAATGCTTTACAAGCCACATTTCTGCAAAAACATACATTATTTTGTAAACTTTAGGTTAAGAAGTCCGTTACCTCGAGCCCAGATAGGCGTCCCTTCCGTACGACCTGTAGTTTGCCGGGCTGGTGTCGGATATTGTGTCGGCATAGTTCAGTACGCAGCCCTCTACGTTTATGTCGCACTTGGTAAGATAGCTTATGCCGTCGAGTATCCTGCTCTTGCTTGCGTAGTCCTGACCGATTACGAAGAAGGCGCAATCAACATACTGTGCAAGCACCGTGGCGTCGGCAAGTATCGAGCAGGGGGGCGTGTCGATTATGACGTAGTCGTTTTCCTGACGCATTTTGTCGATAAGCTCCCTCAGCTTGGGCATTGCCGTTACCTCGGAGGCGCCCTGTACCGCCGTACCCGCAGGGAGAACGGTCAACCCGGGAACGATATTCGTCACCTTGAATTCATCAAGCTCCGCATCGGCAAGAACGTAGTCGCTGATTCCCTTTTCGTTCGTCCTGCCCATGCTCCTCATAACCGACGAGTTTCTCATGTCGCAGTCCATCAAAGCGACCTTGTTTCCCTTTTTGACGAGGGATATTGCAAGGTTTATCGCCGTGGTGGTCTTTCCCTCGCCGGATATCGTGCTGGTGAACATCATGACCTTGTAGCCGTTGGTGGTTGCGATCTTATCTATCCTCGTTCTGACGAGCCTTATCGCATCAATAAAGGTGTTGGGCAGGTTTTTGTTGAGCAAAGTTACCGAAATTCGGCTCTTGTTGGATTTATTTTTGAAGCTGATCCTCGGTACGGAACCAAGATACTTGATATTTACGATGCGCTGGAGGTCCTCCTTGCTCTTTACCGTGGGCCTTATCAGGGCGATCATCGCCACTATCGCAACGCCCAGTACAAGCCCTATTGCCACGCCCGTGGTTATGCTTCCGCGGTAATTGAGCCTGTTGTACGGTTCGCTCGGCACGCCGGTTTCCGAAAGCAGAACGAGCCTTGTCGTTCCGACGACAAATTCGGCGATGCTCGGATAGTTTTCCATGGCGGAATGAAGCACGTCGTATGCAAGCTGTGCGCTTCCGGACTCCACCTCGAGCGTGAATATGTTCGTTTGTGGCAGGTATGACGCCTTTATCGCCGGCACGCTGCTTATGTTCAGGTCCTTTGCGATGGTGTTGTTGAGAACTCCGCTGGATATTATGTACGGGAAGGTCTCGGAAAGCTGTCTCGCCGTTTCGCTGCTGTAATAGGTTGAGGTCTGGCTGTAGCCCGTGCCGATCTGGACGGCAAACGTCGCAGAGGCTTTATATGCGGGGTTGTAGGTATAATACCGCCTCACGCAAAGCGCCGCCGGCACGATGATTATAAGTATCAGCACTATATAGAAGCTCCTTTTCAGCTCCTTGAAAACAACGCCTGCAAGCGACATGATAAATTCCATGCCGCTGTCCTCACGTTCCGCCCTTTCGTGTTTTTTATTCGTCGTTTCGCTCATCGCCGTTCACCTCCTCTGCTGCGGGTGCGGTGCTGTTGTCCGCTTCCTCCGACTGCCTTTCGTTTTTCGGATGGCCGTAGCTGTAGCCGTACCGGCCGTAGCTGTAGCCGTACCGGTAACCGTATCGGTAGCCGTATTTATAGCCGTAGCCGTAGCCGTGGCGGGGACGCTTTATTCCGAATATGGAATCCTCACCGAACAGCTTGTACGACTTATAGTCGTTATATATGCAGCCAAGTATCTCGCAGCCCGTCTGTCCTATGGACTCCGCAGCATCGTTTATCTTCCTTGCGGTTGCGGTATGCTGCCTTACAACGAGCAAAACGCCGTCGGACAATGCGGCAAGGCACTCCGCATCGGGTGCGGCGAAGGTGGGCGGCGAGTCGATTATGACATAGTCAAAACGCATCTTCGCCTCCTCGATAAAGGCACGCATATTGTCGGATGCGATTATATCGGTGGAGTTCTGCACGGACTTTCTTCCGAGCGCAAGATGCAGATTGGGTATCGGCTCATACACCATGGCGTTTTCGGTGCTGACCTGCTTGGTAACGAGATCCCTTATATTTCTGCCCGTAAGCACCCTCACGCCGAGCGTTCTTGCAACGGTGGGCTTTATCATATCGCAGTCCATAAGCAGGACTTTTTTATTGTGCATCGCCATGGAGAGCGCAATATTTACCGAAACGGTGCTCTTGCCCTCGCCGCTGAGCGTACTCGTTACGAGCAGTACCTTTCCGTTTTTCTCCGAAAAGGTGTTGATTATCCTTGTTCTGATTATACGGTAGGTTTCCACGAATTTTGCGCTCGTGGTCGGCTTGGATACGAGGATGGGATCCCTGCCTTTTTTATTTCTGCCGACGGAGTATATATGCTCGTGATATACCGTTGCAAAGTGCTTTACATCCAGCTTTGCCTCAATATCCGATTCATCCTTTATCGTATCGTTCAAAAACGATATTGCGGCAAGCACCGCCACCGATATTGCGGTGATGATGAGCGTATATTGGATGGATCTTGAGCGCCTGCTCATGCTGTTGTCTGCAAACACCGGCACGGTCGGCGCCTGAAGCACATCGAGTATTATGTTTGACATGACAAGGTCGGATACGACAACGTGCTCCCTGAGCAGACCGTGCAGAAGCTGGAACGCCTCCTTTGGGTGATAGCCTTTGACGCTGACGATTATGAGGTTCGTTCCCTCCACTCTGCTGCTTGAGACCGTGCCGTTGAAGCGCTCCTCTCCGATGCTGTTTGCCGCAGCCGTCTTGACAACATCGCTGTCTATTATGTAGGAAAAAACCTCGGCAAGCGATTCCGCCGCATTGAGGTTGGAATATACCGTATTGGATGTTGAGCCCTTGCTCGATACGACAAGCATCGCCGTTGCGGTATATGTCGGCACATAGGTTTCGGTTACGTAGATATACGAGCCCAAAAGCGACACCGCAAGCACCATGGCGATTATCCACCATTGCTTTACCAGGTCGAATACTATGCTCAGTATATTTATTTTAACCGGCTGTCTTTCGCCTTCAAAAAGTTCGTTTTCCGCTGCCATAGCTTATTCGTACACCTCCGTCCCGGGTTCTACTACCACAATAAGCGGCACGCTGTATCTGTAGCCGTCCTTTGATGTCGTTATGTATTCCACGGTATATATTCCCGGAACCTCCGTATTTACGGACGATCTTACCTCTATATTGTTTCTCCCGTACATATACGGATTGACCTCCGTGTTGTCTATCGAAACGGAGCGCACGTAGGAGAACGGGTCAAATCCTTCCCCAACCTCGATATACTCCAGATATTTACTCAGCTTTGTCTTCGGTGCGGAAGCCGGAACGCTGTAGCTTGCATCCTTTATTTCAAGGTTGAGCGGCAGATACGAGGTATCGCCCATGCTGTTTGTGACCCTGAATCTCAAATCATATATGCCGGGCTCGTATATCGACATTACGTCCGACTCTATTGTGACCTTTATCTTCTTGGTTATATCTCCGTCAATGCAGTCCCACGCCGTTATATGTCCGAGTATGTTTATGTTTATGTCGTACTTGAAGCTCATCGGCTGAGAAAGCTCAAACCTCGGCGGATGGTAGTCGGTATAGACGAGCGTTCTCGTCGCCTTTCCCACGTTGTCGCTTGAATCGAATGCGGCATAGGTTACAACGCAGGTGTTTTTATCCACAAACTGCGATATGCCCTCCACAACGAGCGAGTCCGTTACGTCCCCGTCCTTGTCGTCGCTTGCGGTCATGCCGGCAAGAAGCTCCTCGTCGGTAACGCCTACCTTGGCATATATCACGTCCGTTTCATAGAATATAACGGGCGCAAGCCCTCCGGAATTGGCCTCAGTATAGCTTCTGTACGCAACAAAGCCTCCGGCGGCACAAAGCATCACCAGTATAAACAGAATCAGATGGCTCAATTTTTTGATCTTCATGGCTGTTCCCCCTGTTTCGGCGCCGCTTACTCAAACGGCACGGGTTCAAACGAAAGTATCTTTTTGTCTTGAAGCATCAGCTTCGGGTTGGTATTCAAAAGCAGCTCCGCCTCGTCCGCGGAAACCATGGACTTCAGCAGACTTCGCACTTCGCTCATGGCGGGCGTTCTGACATTGTGCCTGTGGGCGTCGCTTGCAACGGCGTGTATAAGCCGATGCTCGAGCAGCAGGTATGCCGTGTGCTTTGCCTCCCTGCCGAAATCGCCGAAGAAGCTGCCCCGGTTTATCTGCAGCGCACAGCCCATGCCCGCAAGCTCGGATGCGATCTCGGGAAATTCCTGCATAAAGGCATAGCGTTCGGGATGCGCGATCACCGGAACGTAGCCCCGCTTTATCAGCTCCGATATGCGCTCATGCACATAACCTGGGGAATCGTCAAACGCACACTCCGTAAGCACATAGCGGCTGCCGCCGAGGGTATATATCCTTCCGGCATCCAGCGCATCGGGCACGGATTTGCTGATAAAGACCTCGCTGCCCATTACCACCTTAACCGGTAAGCCATTCTCGGCTATCTCCCGGCAAAGCTCCCCGTGCAGCTCATTCAGTCTGTCGCTTACGGGGTTGTAAAAGCGCCCTTTCTCCGAATGGTGGGGCGTTGCGACCATGATCTCCACACCGCTTTCGCTCGCAATCTCCGCCATAAGCACCGACTGCTCCATCGACTGCGACCCATCGTCACAGCCGGGCAATATATGCGTATGAATGTCTATCATGCGGTCTCCCCCCGTTTATTATAGACCAATGGGCCCGTTAAGTCTATACACGGGCACGGTATAAATCGTTAAAAGTCAGCCATTCTTTCGGCTATTTCCGCCTCGGTAAGCTGCGTTATGTGCGTGGTTTCGACATTGTAAACCCGGTCGCACATGGAAAGCACGCTCGGGCGGTGCGTCACCACGATGCAGGTGCAGTTTTCGGATCTTTTCATTATGTTTGCCAGCACCCTGCGCTCGGTGGCTATATCGAGTGCGGAGGTCGCCTCGTCAAGCAGCATTATCGGAGCGTTCAGAAGCAGAGCCCTCGCTATCGCCAGCCTTTGCGACTGCCCTTCGGACAGCCCCTTTCCGTGCTCGCCCACCTCAAAATCAATGCCGTCCCTGAGCTTGTCCACGAATTTGCCGGCGCAGGCAAGCTCCAGCACCGTCCGTATCTCGTCATCGTCCGCATCCTCGGACGCAAGGCTCATGTTTTCACGGATGCTTCCGGCGAATATCGTGTTTCCCTGCGGCACGTATGAGAAATATCTTCTCGTGTCCGCCGCTATTTCGTATTCGCCGCCGTCCCCGGTCACAAGCTTCACCGTACCGTCCGAAGGCTCAAGCAGCCCCAAAAGCAGCCTTACAAGCGTGGTTTTCCCCTCGCCCGTAGGCCCGACGATCGCTATTATCTCCCCCGGGTGCGCCTCTATGTTCACGTTTTCAAGCACCACGGTCTTGTCGTCCCTGTAAGCAAAGGTGACGTTTTCAAGCACCACGGAAAGGCTTTCCCCGACGTTGTCGAGCGTCCTTTCCGGTCGTTTTTCCCTCGGGAGAGACGTGACGTTCATTATTCGCCCTGCCGATGTTGCGGTTGACACGAGCGTCGGCAGCATTGAGGCAAGCGCCGTGAACGATGAAGAGACCGTACCGCTGAGCTGTAAAAACATAGTGAGCGTTCCGAAGTTTATTGCGCCCTTTTTCAAAAGATACGCTCCCCAGCCAAAGCAGCCCGCAGATACGATAAGTCCGACGATCGACATGAACGACGACGTGAATACCGAGAAGCGGTTGTAGTCCATATACACGGTCTTATAGCTCTGCTGGAGCTTTCTCATTCTGCTGCCGAATATCCTGCCGGCGTCAAAAGCCTTTATGGATTGGAGGTTTTGCAGCGAATCGGCATGGAACGCCATTATCTCGCTGTCCGCCTCCTTCATCAGCCTGTTATGCTTTCTCATGCCGTAAATCACTATTTTGGACGCAACGAGCGTAAACGGTATGCCGAGCAGCGAAACGACCGCCATGGTCGGCTCAAAATACAGTATTATCGCAAGTGCGCCGACAAACTGAAACAGCGCCCCGATAAAGCCCGGTATAAACGATATTATGCTCCCTGACACTGCGGCAACGTCGCTGCTGAGTCGGTTTATGAGATCGCCGCTTCTGTACGAGCTTACCGACTCCCAGTCGGTACTCAAAAAGCTGTCGTAAACCTCCGCCTGTATGCCGTTTTTGACCTTTACGGTCATTGCGGCGGATATTCGGGAGGAGATCGCCTTTATTCCGATGGCAACGAGCGAAGCCCCCGCCAAAAGCAGCATCGCCTGCAAAAACGTCAGCCTGCCCTCGCCCGTTATTGCGTCGATTATGTATTTGGACGCCAGTCCCGAGAGCAGTCCGCTGCCCGTGGCGGTGACCGTAAGCACAAGCCCCATTATTACCGTGCCGAGGTATTTTTTGGTATAAGAAAGCATCCATGAGATTTCGTTTTTCATCTCACGAAGCGATATTTTTTCCTTATTCTTACGGTTTTTTCCAAAAGCGCCGGCTATGTCGAGAGCCTCCCGCATACATATTCATACTATTATATAGCAATGCCGCTTAAAAAGTAAAGAAAAACTGCCTGAAATCGTGCAATTAAGCCCCTTTTTTGCAAAAGTCGGCCCATTCACGGAAAAAGGCAGTGTTTTTCGGGTATTTTCCGGCTGTTTAAGTTATTCGTGCTTACCGCAGCCGCAGCCGTCGTGGTGATGATGCTCGTGTCCGCAATCGCATTCACC
>JAEDJH010000062.1 GCA_016296415.1 Clostridia bacterium
GGCAAGTTGCCTTTGGGCAAGTTGCCTTTGGGTGTTCCGCACCGAGGGGCTTTGCCGCCTATAGGTCCTCTCTGACCCTCAAAAGGCGCATCGCCGCCGCCTTGTCAACCGAAACGCCCATGCAATATGCCGCAGCGTATCCGTCCAGCACCACGAAAAACTGCTTTGCAAGCTCCCTGAGCTCCTTGTGAAGCCGTATCGGAAGCTTCAGTATGCCCACATCGAGCATTACCGTCCACTCCTCGTATTTTTGCGCCATCCTTTCACGGATCGCACTTGTTTTTTTCATCGCATCCAGCAAAAGCTCGGCATGGAGCCTCAGCATATCCTCCTCGGCGGTCAGCGCCTCAAACAGCGGATCGAGGGCGGCGCCGTCGTTTTTCTCCTTTGAAAGACCGGCTATCCAGTTGAATATCGCATCGGTCGTATGCGCAAACGAAAGGTCGGCAACGGCGTTCACCAGCTCGTCCTTCGTGCGGTAATAGTAATATATCGTGCCCTTGCTCAGCTTTGCGGCGGTGGAGATCTCCGCAAGCGAAGCCTCCGAAACGCCCCGTGAAACGATAAGGTCTATCGCCGTGCCGATTATCGCATCGTGAACGCTTTGATACCCACCGTGTTCTCTCGCCATTGACCTGCCTCCCCTTTAACGAATGCTTTTTTGATTATATAACATAAATTCCGCCGTTTCAACGCCGCGGTTGCATAAAGGCGCAAACTGTGATAAATTTATGTTGGGTGAGTTTGTTATGGCTCACAATTTTACAAGGGGTTTTTTGATTTATGTATAAAATGACGGTAAAAGAGGTTCGTGCGGAGCTTTTGAAGCCAAACGGGCAGGACAGGCTTGAGCGCAACCCCGATATATGCTTCGAGGCGCTTTGGACGCTTTACGAAAGGGAGGACAATGCCGCCGCCTGCGGACTTTTGAGCCGCTTCGCCAAGAAAAAAAAGCTGCGTGACGAGCTTAACGCAAGGCTCTATGACCGCAGCCTGCTCTACAACGGGCTTGCCGGCGATGACCCCAAGCGCAGAAAAAACTGTGCAAGGCTCATGGGTGCGCTCGAGGAGCCGAGGGATGTTAAAAAGCTGATTGCGGCGGCGGAGAAGGAAACTCACCGCTTCGTGAGACCGTCGATACTGCTTGCGCTCGGGATGCTCGGCGGCGATGAAGCACTCGAATTTTTGGAGCAATATACCGTTGCCCCCGCCGCCGACGAAAGCGAGAAAAAGCATGAGACCGCCGAAAGGGAGGCACTGCGCCTTGCCCTTGCGAAGGCACGCCCCGTGCAGAAGCGCAGCTTTGCCGGCTTTTCAAAGCCGCACGAGGTTGAGCTTCGCTGTGCAAAGCAGCTCGGCGCACAGCTTAAAGAGGAGCTTTCGGACCTCGGCATTGAGGTGAAAAAGCAATGGAGCGACGGCGTTTCGGTCGAAACCGACTCCCCACTCGGGCTGTTCGAGGCGAGGAGCTTTCACGAGATGCTGATACCGCTTGAAAAGAACGTGCGCCTTGACGAAAAGACCGTCGCCGCCTACGCAAAAAGCAGGCTGATCGCTCTTTTGGGCGAGTGCATAACGGGCGAAGCCCCCTACCGCTACAGGATAGAATGCAAGGGCGATTTCAAAAACAGGGCGGAAACGGCAAAGCGCATCGCAGACGCACTCGAATGTCCCGAGCTTCTCAACGCCCCGAGTGCATACGACGCAGAGCTTCGCATCGAGAAGCAGCCCGATATGCCTGCCGGCAAATGCAGCCTCTACGTCAAGCTGTTCGTGATACCCGACACACGCTTCGATTACAGGGTCGGCTCGCTGCCCGCCTCGATACACCCCGCCACCGCCGCAGGCGTGCTGCGCCTTGCAAGCGATTACCTCCGTGTGGGCGCAAGGGTGCTTGACCCGTTCTGCGGAAGCGGCACGATGCTCATTGAAAGAAGCTTTATGTCGCCCTGCGCCGCACTTACGGGCGTTGACATAACCCCGAAGGCGCTCGACGTTGCAAAGAAAAACGACGAGACCGCCGCCACGAATATCGAATTTGTCTGCAAGGACTGCTTAAAGTTCCGTGCCGAAAAGCCCTACGATGAGGTCATTGCCAATATGCCCTTCGGTAACCGTGTCGGCACCCACGAAAACAACGAAAGGCTTTACCGTGAGTTTTTGCCGAAGCTGACCGAGTGGCTCAAAACCGGCGGCATTGCCGTGCTTTACACGATGGAATACACGCTTTTGAAAAATCTTTTGCAGGAGTTTTCCGGCGGTCTGGAGCTTGTTTCACGCTCACGCACGGAGGCAGGCGGGCTTACCCCCACGGTATTCATTTTGAAAAAGGTTTGATGAAGGCGCTTTCCATGACGGAATACACGCTTTTGAAAAAGGTATAGAAAGGTACGCTGTATGCTCGAACTGATAATAATTGCGGCGGTGATCGCCGCCGACCAGGTGACAAAGCTGCTGACGGTCAAATTTCTGCCGAACGTGGGCGATACTTTTCCGCTCATCGAGGATTTTTTCCACTTCACCTATGTTGAAAACAGGGGTGCGGCGTTCGGAATGCTCCAAAATTCCACGCTGATACTCACCATCGCCTCCGCCGTTCTCTGCATAGTGCTTGCCGCAATACTGATAACAAAGCGCAGGCACAAATTCGCCATGCCGAAAACCGTTTCCGTCTGTGCCGCACTCGTGCTTGCGGGCGGCATCGGCAACCTTATCGACAGGGTATGGCTGGGCTATGTTCGGGATATGCTCGACTTTCGCGCAATAAACTTTGCCGTGTTCAACGTTGCCGACAGCGCCGTTACCGTCGGTGCGATACTTTTTGCGGTTTATATGCTGTTTTTCAAAAACGGCAGGAGCTACATCCATGACATCTTGACGGATAAAACGGAGGACAAAAAATGACCACGGACGGCGTGACGGTCGATACCGAGTTTTCCCCCTCGCTTGAGGAGGAGAGCCTGCTTTTCACCTGCGCCGAAGCCGGTGAAAGGCTCGACGTGTTTTTGACCGCACGCACGGAGCTTACACGCTCGTTCATAAAAAAGCTGACGGAATCCGGCGACGTGCTCGTGAACGGCTCCCCCGTCAAGTCGGGAACAAAGCTAAAAAAAGGGGATTCGGTGGAGCTTGTACTGCCGCCGCCCGAGCCCGTGGGCATTATGCCCGCAGATATTCCGATAAACATAGTTTTTGAGGATGAGCATATCGCCGTCATCGACAAGGAAAAGGGCATGGTGGTGCATCCTGCGCCCGGGCATACGGACGATACGCTCGTGAATGCGCTCATGTTCCGCTTAAAAGACCTTTCGGGCATAGGCGGAGAGCTGCGCCCGGGTATCGTTCACAGGATAGACAGGCTTACGTCGGGGCTTATAGTCGTAGCAAAAAACGACGCCGCACACAATGACCTTGCACGGCAGATAAAGGAGCATTCGGCACGGCGCACCTATATTGCGCTCGTCGAAGGGAATTTTCGTGAGGATTCCGGCACGGTGAACGCCCCCATCGCAAGGCACCGCACGGACAGGAAGAAAATGGCGGTCGATCCCTCGGGACGTGACGCCGTTACGCACTGGGAGGTGCTTCGGCGCTTCGGTCAAAGAACGCTGCTTCGTGTCCGCCTCGAAACGGGCAGGACGCATCAGATAAGGGTGCACATGGCGCACATCAAGCATCCCGTCACCGGCGACGACGTTTACGGAAAGGCCGCACCGCGGCTCGACGGGCAGGCGCTCCATGCGTCAAGGCTTGAGCTTACGCATCCCGCTACGGGCGAGCGAATGGAGTTTCGTGCGAAGCTGCCCGAGTGGTTTGCGGCGGAGCTTCTGCGTTTGGGAATGAGTGAAGACGAAATAAACGGGATTTGAGCGTAAAGGTTTTTTTAAGTGACTTTCGGGGCTTCGGCCCTTTTTTGCGGAGAAAAAAAGGGGGGGTGGGGCGGCGGAGCCACGGCTTCGCCGTGGCGGAGGCGGCGCAGCCGCCGGGTGGGCGCAGCCCACCGCCGCCGCCCCCCCCACTCACCCATCGAACCTCTCATCCGCCTTCATGCCGAAAACCCTGTAAACATAATGCGAAAACGCCTTGTCGCCCTCGCCCGTTTCATACTCCACCGAATACCCTGCACCGACAAGCCGCCCGTCAAGCTCCTTCGCCTGCACCTCGGCGCAAAAAAGCGGTCTGTCGAAATTCCGTATCCTCATGTAATCGGCAAGCCCTATCGCCGCCCACAAAAGCAGCAGGATAAGGACGGCGTTCAGCACCTTTTTTGCGTTCTCCGGCTTTTTCTCCTTCATGCCGCTGTCCTTTTCGAAAAATTCCATATTCCTGTCCCCCGATTATCGTGCGTTTTTCTCAATTATACCTCGTTTTGCTTGATTTTGCCACCCCGATGGGATATACTGATAAATTGACAGTATGCGCCTGAAATGCCTTACTGTCGGTCAATCCTCAAGAGGAAGCGAAAATGATAGAAATTAAAAATATAACCTACCGCTACGATGCCGAAACCGATTCGGAAGGTCCTTCCCCGTCCGCTCCGGCGGTGGACGGTCTTTCGCTGACGATAAACGACGGCGAGACGGTCTGCATCGTGGGACATAACGGAAGCGGCAAAAGCACCGTCGCAAAGCACATAAACGGTCTGCTCCTCCCCACGGAGGGCGACGTTATCGTTGACGGAATGAACACCCGTGACGAAAGCAGCCTGCTCGAAATAAGAAAGCGTGTCGGCATGGTGTTTCAAAACCCCGACAATCAGATAGTCACCACCGTCGTCGAGGAGGACGTGGGCTTCGGGCCCGAAAACCTCGGCGTGCCGTCGGAGGCGATATGGGAGCGTGTTGACGAGGCGCTTGAGCTTGTCGGCATGACCGAATACAGAAAAAGTGCGCCGCACATGCTCTCCGGCGGACAAAAGCAGCGCATAGCCATTGCCGGAATGCTCGCAATGCACCCGAAGATGCTCGTTTTGGACGAGGCGACTGCAATGCTCGACCCCGCAGGGCGCAAGGAGGTGCTTTCCATAGTGCGCCGGCTCAATAAGGAACGGGGCATGACCGTCATAATGATAACCCAATATATGGAGGAAGCGTCCGAGTGCGACCGCATGGCGGTCATGTCGGGCGGAAAGCTGTTCATGCAGGGTACGCCCTCCGAGGTGTTTGCCCGCGGCGACGAGCTGAGGAGCATCGGGCTGGACGTGCCGGCGGCGGTGAGGGTATGCGAACGGCTGAGGGCAGGCGGACTCGATATTCCCCGTTTGCCCGTGACGGTTGAGGAGGCGGCGGAAACGATATGTCGATTGTTGTAAAAAATCTTTCACATACATATATGGAAAAGAGCAAGATCGCCGTCAAAGCCGTTGACGACGTGAGCCTTACCGTGGAGCCGGGCGAGTTCCTCTGCATAATCGGGCATACCGGAAGCGGAAAAAGCACCCTGATACAGCACTTTAACGGGCTGATGCAGCCTACCTCCGGCAGCGTGACCGTTGACGGGTACGACATGGCGGACAAAAAGCAGCGAAAGCTCGGCAGGGAGCTTGTCGGCATGGTGTTCCAGTACCCCGAATACCAGCTTTTCGAGGAGACGGTGTATAAGGACGTTGCGTTCGGCCCGACCAACATGGGTCTTGACGCCGAGGCGGTGAAGAACGCCGTGTTTGAGGCAATGGAGCGTGTGGGGCTTGCGATAGACAAATTCTGCGAAAAATCGCCCTTTGACCTTTCCGGCGGCGAGAAGCGCAGGGCGGCGCTTGCCGGCATAATCGCCATGCAGCCCAAATACCTTGTTTTGGACGAGCCCATGGCGGGGCTTGACCCGATGGGCAGGGCGGAAATACTCGGCGTGCTTGAAAGCCTCCGCAGGGAGAAAAACACCGCCGTAATAATGATAAGCCACTCCATGGACGACATAATGCGCCACGCAACGAGGGTCGCCGTGCTCGAAAAGGGCAGGCTCATACGCCTCGGTGAGCCCAGAGAGATATTCAAAGAGACAAAGCTTATACGGGAGATGGGGCTCGACATACCGCAATCGGCGCAGATAGCGGAGCTTTTGCGGAAAAAGGGCGTCGCCGTTCCCCCTGAGGTCGTTGCTGAGGACGAGCTTGTTGAATTTGTGCTTGCCGCCGCAGGGCGAAACAATGGGAGGATAAATGGTTAAGGACATAACGCTCGGACAATATTTCCCGGGAAATTCCCCCATACATCGACTTGACCCGAGGACGAAGCTGCTGCTTGCGCTGGCGTTTATCGTGCTTACGTTCCTTGTGAAGGAGCTTGTGATGTTCGTGCCGGTGATACTGTTTGTCGGTGCGGTGGTGTTCATCGCAAGGCTTCCGCTGTCATACCTATTAAAATCGTTAAAGCCGATGCGCTTTTTGATTATACTTATGCTGCTGTTCAACCTGTTCTTCGTTTCGTCGGGCAGGGTGCTGTTTGAGTGGAAGTTCATAAAGCTGACCACGGGCGGCATTGAACAGAGCATTTTCATCGTTTTGAGGCTGCTGCTGCTCGTAAGCGGCACGTCGCTTCTGACGCTGACCACCACGCCCGTTGCGCTGACGGACGGGCTTGAAAGAATGCTTTCGCCGCTTGCAAAGATCGGCTTTCCGGCGCACGATATGGCAATGATGATGACCATTGCGCTGCGCTTCATCCCCACGCTGCTCGAGGAAACCGAGCGCATCATAAAGGCGCAGACGGCAAGGGGTGCGGACTTTGAGTCGGGGAACATAATAAAGCGTGCACGGTGCATGATACCGATACTTGTGCCGCTGTTCGTCAGCTCGTTTCGGCGTGCGGACGAGCTTGCCATCGCCATGGAAAGCCGCTGCTACCACGGAGGCGAGGGCAGGACGAAGATGAAGGTGCTGAAATACTCCGTAAGCGATCTGATCGCCGTGTTGATAATGGCGGCGCTGATCGCCGGAACGGTCGTTCTGCAAGGCGTCCTGTTCGCCTGAGCGATATTTTCGCCCTGCGGACTTTCGCTTTATCGGGTTTAATCCGGCCGATTTTTCCGGCGGATCTGCCGCTGTCCGGGGAATTTAAGCGGCGCATTTGACACTCTGCGGACGGATACTCCGCCGTTATCGAAAGGGAGCTTATTTTGATAGGTAAAACCGCAAGAACCGTAATGCTTATCGCTGCGGCCGTCCTCGTTATAGGGGCGGTCGTGCTCAACTTTGTGCTCGACAGTCGGGGCGGCTATGCGGAGCTGATAACGGCACTTGAAGGTTTTGGATATACGGTGGAGATGGATGACGTGATACTTGCGGACTCCCGCACCGAATGCACCGTTGACGAGCTTTTGGAGGAAGCCGACAAAGCCGAAGGGGTCGCCGCCTCCAGGCGCGCGGGCTTCCCGTCGGATATTTATAAAAGCGGCACGGTTGACCTTCTTCTCGTGGTCTGCGAGGAGGCGGACACGGGCGAGCCGGTCGTCATAACGCTGTTCGTGCTTGACGGGAGCATAGAGCTTGCGTTCGTGCAGTATTCCGATGAGGGCGGTACGGTTCGGATAAAGGCGCTCGGTGAGAGCTGAGACGGTGATGAATCGCTGAATGTGAACGGTAAAATGCAAAGTTTCAGGACTGCCGCCTTGGGGGCGTACTCTAAAGGACAGTTGCTATGCAGGATGCGGTGCAGCCCGTGAGGGCTGCACCGTTTTCCTTTGTTTCAAGCGGATTTCAGCGG
>JAEDJH010000063.1 GCA_016296415.1 Clostridia bacterium
GGAATAGCTCTGATTCAAGCCGAATACTTGATTACTTGTTGCGGATCTTTGCCTGCGCTGCTGCAAGCCTTGCGATCGGCACGCGGTAGGGCGAGCAGGATACATAGTTCAAGCCAACCCTGTGGCAGAAGTCGATACTCGACGGATCGCCACCGTGCTCGCCGCAGATGCCCAGCTTGATGTTGGGACGAGTCTGCCTTCCGAGCTTTGCAGCCATATCAACGAGCTTGCCGACGCCGGTCTGGTCAAGACGTGCAAACGGGTCTGCCTCATAGATCTTATTGTCGTAGTAAGCGCCGAGGAACTTGCCTGCGTCGTCACGGCTGAAGCCGAACGTCATCTGGGTAAGGTCATTGGTGCCGAAGGAGAAGAACTCCGCACTCTTTGCGATCTCATCGGCGGTAAGTGCCGCACGGGGGATCTCGATCATGGTGCCTACCATGTAGTCGATCTTGACGTTGCGCTCTGCCATAACGGTGTTTGCCGTTTCGACGACAACGTTCTTAACGAACTCGAGCTCCTTGATCTCGCCTATGAGGGGGATCATTATCTCGGGAACGATGTTGTAGCCCTTCTCGCTGCGAACCTCGATGGCGGCCTCGATAATTGCACGGGTCTGCATCTCGGCGATTTCGGGATAGGTTACGGCAAGACGGCAGCCTCTGTGACCCATCATGGGGTTGAACTCATGCAGACCGTCGATGGTAGCCTTGAGCGTTTCGTAGGGGAGGTTCATCTGCTCTGCAAGAGAAGCGATCTCCTCGTCCTTGTGCGGAACGAACTCATGAAGCGGCGGGTCAAGCAGACGAACGGTTACGGGGCGTTCTTCCATTGCCATGTAGATGCCCTTGAAGTCCGCACGCTGCATCGGGAGCAGCTTGTCGAGTGCACGGCGGCGCTCGGCTTCGGTGCTGGAAACTATCATTTCACGAACGGCGGGGATCCTGTCCTCCTCGAAGAACATGTGCTCGGTACGGCAAAGTCCGATTCCCTCTGCGCCGAAGTTTACTGCCACGGCTGCATCTTTCGGGCTGTCGGCATTGGTTCTGACCTTGAGCGAGCGAATAGCATCCGCCCAGCCCATCAGACGGCCGAAGTCTCCGCCGATGGATGCGGCAACGGTCTTAACGGCCTCGCCGTAGATGTTGCCAGTAGAGCCGTCAAGAGAGATCCAGTCGCCCTCAACATAGGTTCTTCCGCCGAGGGTGAAGCACTTGTTCTCCTCGTCCATCTTTATATCGCCGCAGCCGGATACGCAGCAGGTACCCATGCCTCTTGCAACAACCGCTGCGTGGGAGGTCATGCCGCCTCTGACGGTCAAAATGCCCTGTGCATGGTGCATACCCTCGATGTCCTCGGGGCTGGTCTCAAGGCGGACAAGAACTACCTTTTCGCCGTTCTTCGCCCATTCGGTTGCGTCATCGGCGGTAAATACGATGCGTCCGCAGGCTGCGCCGGGGGATGCGGGGAGTGCCGTTGCAACGGGCTTTGCTGCCTTGAGTGCGGCGGCGTCAAACTGGGGATGCAGCAGAGAGTCGAGCTGTTTGGGATCGACCATCATTACGGCCTCTTCCTCGGTGATCATTCCTTCGTCAACCAGATCGCAGGCGATCTTGAGTGCCGCAGCGGCGGTACGCTTGCCGTTTCTGGTCTGGAGCATGTAAAGCTTTCTGTCCTCGATGGTGAACTCCATGTCCTGCATATCACGGTAGTGTCCCTCGAGCTTTGCGCAAATGTCAACAAACTGGTCGTATGCTTCAGGCATGACCTCTTTAAGCTTGTCTATTGTCTGGGGGGTACGAACGCCGGCTACGACGTCCTCGCCCTGTGCGTTCATCAAAAATTCGCCGTAGAGCTTCTTCTCGCCGGTAGCGGGGTTACGGGTAAATGCAACGCCGGTGCCGGAGGTTTCGCCCATGTTTCCGAATACCATCATCTGTACGTTGACGGCGGTTCCCCATGAGCCGGGGATGTCGTTGAGGCGGCGATAGTAGATAGCTCTCGGGTTGTTCCAGCTGCGGAATACGGCCTTCACCGCACCCATGAGCTGCTCTTTCGGGTCGGTCGGAAAATCCTTTCCGATTTTTGCCTTGTATTCTGCCTTGAACTGCTCTGCGAGGTTCTTGAGGTCGTTTGCATCGAGCTCGGTGTCAA
The DNA here is from genome assembly GCA_016296415.1 of Clostridia bacterium. Classification (GTDB taxonomy): domain Bacteria; phylum Bacillota; class Clostridia; order Christensenellales; family CAG-138; genus JAEDJH01. The sequence goes on from JAEDJH010000063.1 coordinate 2,155, forward strand.
GCTTTACGCCCTTTTCCTCTTTCATCTTGTCAATGAGCTCTTCAAAGTACTTTTTGCCGACTTCCATTACAACGTCGGAGTACATCTGGATAAATCTGCGATACGAGTCGTATGCAAAGCGGGGATTGTTTGTCTTTTTGGCGAAGCTCTCAACGACCTCATCGTTAAGACCGAGGTTGAGGATGGTGTCCATCATGCCGGGCATGGATGCTCTTGCGCCGCTTCGTACGGATACGAGGAGGGGATTTTCCAAATCGCCGAATTTTTTGCCGGAAAGCTTTTCGAGCTTTTCAAGATTCTCGTAGATTTCTTTTTGGATTTCATCGTTGATGATCTCGCCGTCGGAATAGTACCGTGTGCACGCTTCGGTGGTTACGGTAAAGCCCTGCGGTACGGGCATACCCAAGCCGGTCATTTCAGCAAGGTTCGCACCCTTGCCGCCGAGAAGGTTGCGCATCGTTGCGTTACCTTCGCTGAACTGGTAAACAAACTTTGTCATTGATGTTTCCTCCATAGTTATTCAGCATTTGCTGATTTAATCCTTTTAAGCATTTAATTATAGTATGCTCAAAAAAATTTTGCAACAATTAACTGAAATATTTTGGTATTTTCACAAGTGAATTATGTCGTTTTTCCCTTTTTATACATCTTTGTGACGTTTCCAAAAAGGTTTTGGGCTTTTTGTGTTGACTGCACCCATGTAAATATGATAGTATTTTCGAGATATTGTGAGGATGGGTCAGTCTGTCTTTGCATAATGACGTATATTACCGCACGGAGGCTATATAAGATGAAAAAAGAGCAAGCAAGCTATGATTTTTCCAGGAACGAGCAGCTCATCCAATCCCTTTGGGAGGATGGCCGCTTCTTCGAGAAGCTTGTCGAAAAGAATAAAAACGGCAGCAGATTCCGTTTTCTCGACGGCCCGATAACCGCCAACAACGCCATGGGCGTTCACCACGCATTCGGCAGAACGCTCAAAGACATCACCATCAAGTACAACAGCATGAAGGGTCGCTCCTGCCAATTCCAGAACGGCTTCGATGCGCAGGGTCTTTGGGTAGAGGTCGAGGTCGAAAAACAGCTCGGTTTCAAGAGCAAGACAGACATAATCGAGTACGGTCTGGACAAGTTTACCGACGCCTGCATGGACCGTGTGCAGGAAAAGGCCGGCGTTATCACGGAGCAGTCCAAGCGCCTCGGTCAGTGGATGGACTGGGACCATTCCTATTTCACAAACACCGACGAGAACATAACCTCTATATGGCATTTCCTCAAGGTCTGCCATGAAAGAGGCTGGCTCGTCAGGCGCAAAAAGGTCATGCCCTGGTGCCCCCGCTGCGGAACGTCGCTTTCCGAGCACGAGATGACCGGCGCATACAGCGAAGTGACCTGTGAGTCCGTTTTCATCCGCCTGCCCATCAGGGACGAAAACGCCTCCATACTCGTATGGACCACCACGCCGTGGACGCTTACGAGCAACGTTGCCGTTGCAGTAAATCCCGACATGGAATACGTTTACTGCAAGGTCAAATCCACCGACCGCCTGCTCATTGTGTGCAAGGAGGCGGCAAAGCGCGTCATAAAGGGCGACATGGTCGAGATTGTAAAGACGGTCAAGGGTTCGGAGCTTGTCGGCAAGGCGTACGAAACCGTTTTCCCCGAGCTTCCCGTGCAGAACTTTATCCATAAAATCATCCCCTGGGAGGACGTTGTTGCCACCGAGGGTACGGGCGCAGTACATATCGCTCCCGGCTGCGGTGCGGAGGACTACGAGCTTGGTCTGAAATACGACCTGCCCAAGATTAATCCCATCAACGAATCGGGCATCATCCTTCCCGAGTTTGCTCCGTTTGACGGCAAATCCACCGTCGAAGTGGCGCATGACGTCTTTGATGCACTCAAGGCCTCGGACAAACTCTATTACATTCAGGACTACACGCACAGCTACGCCCACTGCTGGCGCTGCAAGACCGATATAGTTTTCAGGCTCGTCGATGAGTGGTATCTTGCCTCTGACGAAATACGTCCGCAGCTTATCGAGGCCATCGACCACGTTGAATGGCAGCCCGAACACCTCAAAAAGAGGATGCTCGACTGGCTGAACAACATGGGCGACTGGAATATCTCCCGCAAGCGTTTCTACGGGCTCCCCCTGCCCTTCTATGTGTGCCCCAAGTGCGGCAAAGTCACCGTCATCGGCAGCAAGGAGGAGCTTGTCGAAAGGAGCAGCCCCGAGGAGGCGGCAAAGGTCAAGAACCTGCACCGCCCGTGGATAGACGAGGTCAAGATACGCTGCGACTGCGGAGAACTCGTATCGAGGGTTTCCGAGGTCGGTGACTGCTGGCTCGATGCCGGTATAACCCCCTTCTCAACGAAGAAGTATTTTACCGACAGGGAATATTGGAAGAACAACTTCCCGAGCGACGTTGTGATCGAGATGGTTGAGCAGATAAGGCTTTGGTTCTACTCCCTGCTGTTCATGAGCGTCACGCTTGAGGGCGTTGCCCCTTACAAAAAGGTCGTTTCCTACGGCAGCGTCGTTCAGGAAAACGGAAGCAGGTTCAGCAAGAGCGGCACCATGATACGCCTCGAGGACGTCTGCGACAAGCTTGGCGCAGATACCATCCGCTATATGTATGCCGGCAACAACTCGATAAACGATCTGCGCTTCGGATACGGTCTCGGTGACGAAGCAAGGCGAAAGATACTGGGCTTCTGGAACTCCTACGTATTCTTCAACACCTATGCCTCTATCGACAATCCCGAGCTTGCAGGCTTTACGCCCGACGAGAGTGAGCTGACCGTAACCGACAAGTGGCTCATTCAGGTCACCAACGACTTCATCAGGGAAGCCGCAGCCGCTTACGAATCGCACATGTATCAAAAGGTGCTCAAGGCGTTCGAGCTGTATATCGATAACATGAGCAACTGGTACATCCGCATCAACCGCCGCCGCTTCTATAAGGATGACGGCGACAAGCGCATCGCATACTGGACGCTGTATCAGGCGCTCAAAACCACCATACGCATAATGGCTCCCATAATGCCGTTTATCACCGACTACATCTGGCAGAACATGGTGCGTGAGATAGAGCCTGCCGAAACCGAGAGCGTGCATCTTTCCGACTTCCCGGAGAGCATCTGGTCGTCGGACTATTCCGAGATCGTCTCCCAGACAGAAAAGATCCGCGACATAATCTACCTTGCACAAAAGCTCCGCAACGAGCATAAGATCGCCGTCAAGCAGCCCTTGAGAGCGATGTTTGTCAAGGCAGAGCCCGACTATGCGGCGGCAATAAACACGTTTGAAAGCTTCATAAAGGACGAGACCAACGTACAGAGAATCGAGTTTGTCGCAAACGACGCCGGCTTCTTCGAGACAAAGCTGACCGTAAACTTTAAAACAGCGGGCGCAATACTCAAAAAGGAAGTCAATAGGCTGAAGCAGACCGTTTCCGAGCTTTCCGAATCGGAAGTAATGGCGGTAATTGCGCAGTTTGACGCAAACGGCGAGGCGATGATTAACGGCTTTGAGACGCCCCTGCCCAAAGATGTATTCAACGTTGTCACCGTTCCCAAGGCGGAATATGCCGTGGTAAGCATCGGCAACAACATCGTTGCTCTCGACCTCGAGATAGACAATGAGCTGCGCCTCGGCGGAATGCTCAGAAAGCTCATACGTCAGCTCCAGCTTTGCCGCAAGGATGCAAACTACAGCGTTGAGGACAGGATCCATCTGGAAATAACCTCCGATGACGAGGACATCAACGGAATAGTGAGCAGCCACCGTGACAAGCTTGCAAGCGAGCTTCTTGCCTGCGAAATCGGCAAATTGGACAACTTCGATTATCAGACGGAGATCGAAATCGACTCGGCAAAGGCAACCGTCAGGATGCTGAAAGCATAAAATAACATTGAGCGGTGCGGCTACCTCTTGGGCGGCCGCACTTATTATATATTCGACAATATCTGTACAAATAAAAAGGAGCAGTGTGTATGAAGGTGCTTTTTACCTCAGCGGAAGCCGTCCCGTTCGTTAAAACCGGCGGATTGGGCGATGTTATGGGAACCCTCCCCCGTGCCCTCGTCAAAAAGGGTGTTGAATGCGACGTCGTTCTGCCCCTGTTCGGGAGCATCGGTGAGGAATACAGATCACGGCTGAACCGGCTGACCTCATTTTGCTGCACGCTCGACGGGCAAAGCTATAACTGCACGGTTCATACCCTTGCGCTCAACGGTGTGCGCTTCTTCTTCGTTGAAAACAACGACCTTTTCGGCGGCTCCGTCTATGGCGGTGACGAAGCGCTCAAGTTTTCGTTTTTCTGCCGTGCCGTGCTTGAGGCATTGCCGCATATAGGCATCCCCGATATTATCCATGCCAACGATTGGCATACGGGCATGATTTTACTGCTTTTGGAGGAACAATACCGCAATATCCCGGCATACAGGGACATAAAAACGGTATTTATGATACACAACCTCCGTTATCAGGGGCTTTTCCCGATCGACCGCATAAAGAGGCTTCTATATCTGCCGGACAGCTGCTTCACATTTGATAAAATCGAATACTACGGCAATGCAAGCTTTATGAAGGCCGGCATCGTCTATGGTCGTAAAATACTCACGGTCAGCCCAACCTACGCCGGCGAGATCCAGACACCATGCTACGGCGAGGGCTTGGACGGCCTGCTTCGCTACAGACAGAGCAGCCTTTCGGGAATTTTGAACGGCGTTTCGTATGAGTCGTTTGATCCTGCGACCGATCCTGCGCTCCCGCTGCACTATTCCGCAGACGAGCCCGAGGGCAAGGCGGCCTGCAAAGCCACGCTTCAAGCGCAGCTCGGGCTTGGTGCATCAAACGACACGCCGATAATCGGGATGGTTTCGAGGCTGACGCAGCAAAAGGGTTTTTCGCTCATCGAGGAGGCGTTTGACGAGCTGATGAAGCGCAGCGTTCAGCTTGCGATAATCGGTCAGGGCGACGGACACTGGGAATGGTTTTTTCATGCGATGCAGCAAAAATATCCCGAGCGCATAGGCTTCCGTGCCGAGTACAGCGACAGCGTATCGAGGCTCATATACGCCGGCTCGGATATGTTCCTGATGCCCTCGCTGTTTGAGCCGTGCGGAATTTCCCAGATGATCGCCATGAAATACGGTACGCTCCCTATCGTGCGTGAGACCGGCGGATTAAAGGACACCGTGGTTCCATACAACAAATTCACGGGCGAGGGAACGGGTTTCTCCTTTGCCGAGGCTACTTCTTCCGATATGCTGAACGCTATCGACCGTGCCATAGGCTGCTATAACGACAAAAACGCATGGCAAAGGCTTATGCGGCAGGCCATGGAATGTGACTTCTCCTGGAACAGCTCCACGGATAAGTATATCGAGCTTTACAAGGAGCTTT